>JACNJP010000475.1 GCA_014382465.1 Planctomycetota bacterium | reverse complement strand
GGCGGAGAAAGCCAGGGGGGGGGGGGGAGGCGGGGGGCGGCGGGAAGGGGAGGGGCGGAGACCGCGCGGGGAGGAACCCAGGGCAACCACGGGGGGAGGGAGCGGGATCGAGGAGGCGAGCGAGGCGGGAAGAGGGAGGTTGTCGGGGCGGAGGGTTTTGTGGGGGCGGGCGGGAAGGCAGATGATGCAACCGCCGCAGGAGGTGCAGCCGGTGCGCGGCGGCCCCTGGCCGTCGAAGTAAGGGTCCGGGGCTTCGACCCCCGGCTGGCCGAAGTAGACCGCCACCCGGGTGGGCGCGAAGTCGGCTTCCCTGCCGGTCGCCCGGGCCACCTCGCGGAGGGCGCGGTCGGCCGGAGCCAGCTCCGGCACCGGGATCGCCCCGAGCATGCGCAGGGCGGTGGCGTAGTGCGGCTCGAGCTCGCGCTTCCAGTCCGCCAGCCCGCTCCAGCCCGGGGCGCGGAAGAACCCCGGCGCCGGCTGGGGAAGAGTGTTGGCGTAGATCAGCGACCCGCCGCCGACGCCGACCCCGGAGAAGGCGGTCAGGTGGCGCATGAAGGAGATCCGGAAGGGACCGCGGAAGCCCAACCGCGGCGCCCACAGCCAGCGCTTCAGGTTCCAGTTGCTGCGCGGGAAATCCCCGGCCCTCAGCCGCCTGCCCTGCTCCAGCACCAGCACCCGGTAGCCCTTCTCCGCCAGGCGCAGGGCGCAGACGCTGCCGCCGAAGCCCGAGCCGATCACGATCCAGTCCCAGTGCCCCGCCGCTGCCATCGGCAGCATCCTATCCGCAGTTAGAGCTGGAGTAGGCCTCTCGCCGGTCCGAGAAGGCGGCGAAATGGCCGTCCTCCGCGGCCGGGCGCAGCACAATGTCCTCGGTCCCCGCTCGCCTTCCCGACCATGCTCGAACCGCTCCTGCGACGCGCTCTCCAGCCGGCGGCCTCCGCCGGCGACGGGCCCGCGGTCCGCGCACAGCCGCCCGAGGCCGGCGGCACCGACCGGCGCCCGCGCGCGGGGATCCCGACCCAGGCGGCGTGGCGATGACCGGGCAGGATCGACCCTTCGCGAACTACCGCTGGGGCTGGTTCGTGGTGCTGTCGCTGGTCGGCGGCGTCGGGCTGACGCTGTGCGACCGGGTCCACCTCGAGTACCGCGTCCTCAAGCAGGCCGGCGAGCCGTTGTTCAGCCAGGCGGCGTGGGTGTTCCCCTCCTTCGTGCTGATGTCGGCGATCGCCCTGCTCGGCTTCCGCGCCTTGCACCAGCCGCTGGCCCGCCTGCGCGAGCCGTTCTCCTTGGGCCGGGCGGTGTGGTCGATGCTGGCCTTCTTCGCCGTCTACGCCAGCACCGGCCCCTTCGCCGAGCACGGCTGGAAGCTCGCGGCGCTGCTCGGGACCTTCTGGCTGCTGCGGCTGGCGCTGCGCCCCGACCGGCCGGCGCTGATCTACTCGCTGATCCTCGGCCTGCTCGGCCCGCTGGCGGAAGCGGCCAACTCGGCCGCCGGCAACTTCCACTACCTCCACCCCGACCTCGGCCTGGTGCCGAGCTGGCTGCCGATGATCTACCTTCACGGCGGCCTGATGGTGGCGGCCTGGGACGCCGGACTGGACCGCGGTTAACTGCCCGTGGACAAAGTCATTCCCGCCCAGAACGGCGCTTTCGTCCCGACTCTGCGTCGCCGAAACCGGCATGTATCGACCGATACGCGCCGATTCCGGCTCCTTGATTCGAGCCGAAAGCATCCGCTCTGGCCGGGAAGCACTTCGTCCACGGACAGTTAACGGTTCATCAGCCACCAGAGCCCGGCCGACAGCCACAGCAGGCAGCCGACCGTCGCCAGCGAGAGCTTGACCCGGAACGAGGTCTTCACCGTCTTGTGGCGGAAGAGGTTCACCGCCATCCACGCCCCGGCGGCGCCGCCGAGGAAGGCCAGCCAGCACAGGGTGGCCTCGGAGATCCGCCGCCGGCGCAGGCGGGCGCGGCGCTTGTCGACGCCGAAGGCGGCGAAGGTCGCCAGGTTGATCGCCAGCAGGACGCACAGGGCCAGGAGCGCTTGCGGGGACGGCATCAGGCCCGCCCTCCGCGGTCGACCACCATCACCTGCTCGAGGGCCTTGCGCTTCACCGCGTGCGCTGGCACCAGGCAGTCGTCGGCCGGATAGCCGACCGGGATCAGCATCCAGGCGCGCTCGCGCTCGGGACGTCCGAGGACCTCGCCGAGGAAACGCATCGGGCTCGGCGTGTGGGTCAGCGTCGCCAGGCCGGCGTGCTGGGCCGCGGCCAGGAGCATGCCGGTGGCGATGCCGACCGACTCCTCGGCATAGTAGACCTTGCCGCCGTCGTCGTCCTGCGCCAGCTTGAAGACCACGATCAGCCACGGCGCGACCTCCAGGAACGGCTTGTGCGGATCGGTGCCGAGCGGCTCCAGGTCCTTCAGCCACTCCTCGGTGGCGCGGCCCTCGTAGAAGGCCCGCTCCTCCTCCTCGGCCGCCCGCCGGATGCGCCGCTTCAGCTCCGGGTCCTGGACGCAGACGAAGCGCCACGGCTGCTTGTTGGCGCCGCTCGGCGCCGAGCCCGCCGCCCGCACCAGCCACTCGATGGTCCGGCGCGACACCGGCCGGTCGGAGAAGGAGCGCACGCTGCGACGCCTGCGCATCACCTCGTAGAACCGCTGCGCCGCCAGCTCGGGCGGTTCGCCGGGATCGTAACGGTCGTCGAAGGGCAGGTACTCGGGCGGTCGGGGCATCGGGACGGCGGGAAGTGGCCGGCGAACTCGGCTCAAGAGCCTAGGGCGGCCACCGAAAAGGGTGCATGCAACCGTGGCGGCGTGGATCTGGCGAGAGACGCCGCCTCTGGAGGGCATGAGGCAAGTATCGGAAGAGCTTTCCCGGGCGATGGTTGGGGCCATCACCGTGGGGACGGAAGAGGGAGTCCGGGAGAGCTCGACCGACTTAGGGCGATGAGTCTTGATCCTACCCCTACAGCATCTATCCTGCCGGGTATGGGAGCCAAGCTGCTCTTCGTCGGCGACATCCACCTCGGACGCCGCCCTGGCGGGTTGCCGACCGTGGTCGAGGAGCACGGTTGCCGCGCCGCCGACCTCGGTCCGGCCGCCGCCTGGCGCTCGACCTGGGAGCAGGCGATCGCCGACCGGGTCGACGCCGTGGTGCTGGCCGGCGACGTCGTCGAGAGCCGCGAGGACCGCATCGAGGCCTACTCGCACCTCGAACGCGGCGTCCGCGCTCTGGCCGCCGCCGGCATCGCCGTCTACGGCGTGGCCGGCAACCACGACGGCCTGGTGCTGCCGGCGCTCGCCGACCACCTGCCGGAATTCCGGCTGCTCGGCCGCGGCGGCGCCTGGGAGCAGGTGGCGTGCCAGGCCGCCGACGGCGCGCCCTACCGGCTGCTCGGCTGGTCCTTCCCGCAGCAGCACGTCACCGCCAACCCCTTGGCCACGCTGCCGGAGGAGCTGACCGGCGAAGGCCCCTTGATCGGCGTCCTGCACGCCGACGTCGACGGCGGCAGCAGCCCCTTCGCGCCGGTGCCGCGCGCCGAGCTGGAGGCGGCGCCGGTGGCCGCCTGGTTCCTCGGCCACGTCCACACGCCGGGCGAGCTGCGCGCGCCGCGGCCGGTCGGCTCCCTCGGCTGGCTGGTCGGGGTGGACGCCGGCGAGCCGGGCCCGCACGGCCCGTGGCGGGTGTCGCTGCAGGCCGACGGCCGCGTCGTGTCCGAGCAGCTCCCGCTGGCTCCGCTTCGCTGGGAGCGGCGCGAGCTCGGCCTGGCCGGGCTCGACGCCGCGGCCGGCTCGGTCGCCGACGCCCTCTCCGAGCGGCTCCACCGCGCCTTCGAGGAGCTGCACCAGGACCTGCGGCCGAGCCTCGGCAGCGCCCGGGCGGTCGCCTGCCGCTTCACCTTGGTCGGTGCCACCAGCGCCCACCGCGAGCTGGCCGACTTCGTGCTCTCAGGCCGCTCGCGCGACTTCAGCCGCGAATTCGACGGTGTGCGCTACTTCATCGAGAAGCTGATCGACGGCACCCGCCCGGCGGTCGACCTGAAGAAGCTGGCCGCCGGCCGCGATCCGGTCGCCTTGCTCGCGCGGCGGCTGCAGGCGCTGGAGGAGGACGGAGACGAGGCGGAACTCTTGATCCAACGCGCCCGGGCGCGCTTCGACGCCATCGCCGACAAGGCGCTCCCCTGGGGCTGCCTCGACCAAGAGCAGCGCGCACCCGACCCGCGCGCCCTGCTGCTGCGGGCCGGCCGCCGGGCGCTGGACGAGCTCCTGGCGCAGCGCGGCGAGGAGCCGTCCGCGGCCGCCGCCGCCCGAGATGCGCGCCAGTCGGCAGGCGCCGAGCCGACGAGGGAAGCTTGAAGCTGGCCTCCATCGACCTTCGCCGGGTCCCGGGGCTGCCGCGCGACCTCCAGGTCGACGGCTTCGGCCCCGGTCTGAACGTCGTCGTCGGCCCCAACGGCTCGGGCAAGAGCAGCCTGTGCCGGGCGGTGCAGCAGCTCTTGTGGCCGGACTCCGCCCCGAGGGCGTCCGAGGTGGGGGCCCGCTGGCGGGGCGGGGCGGAGGAGCCGCTGCGCTGCGAGCTGCTGCGGCGGGACGCGGTCTGGACCCGCGACGGCGGGGTCGAGCGGCCGGCGCTGCCGGCGTCGAGCTTCGCTCCGTGTTACCGGCTGACCGTCGGCGACCTGCTGCAGGAGGCCGACGAGACCGACCGCGGCATCGCTCGCTCGATCCGGATCCGGATGGCCGGCGGCATCGACTTCCTCGGCGCCCGCCGCCCCTTCGAGCTCGGGCCGAAGACCGGCTTCCGCGAGCGCCAGCAGTTCGACCTGGCGCGCCGCGAGCACGCCCTGATCCGTCAGGATTTCCGGCGGCTGGGCGAGGACGAGGACCGGCTCCACGACCTGCGGCGGCGGCGCGACGCCGCCCTGGCCGCCGAGAGCGAGACGCGGCTGCTGGCCCGTTCCCTGGAGCTGGCGGCCGCTCGCGCCGCGGTTGCCGAGGCCGAGAACGCGCTCCGCGCCTTCCCGCCGGACCTCGACCGGCTGCGCGGCGACGAGGTCGAGGAGCTGCAGGGCTTGCGGGAGCGGATCGCCGCGGCGCGGCAGGAGGAGGAGGCGGCCGAGAACCGGCGCCGCGAGGCCAAGGCGCGCTTCCAGGCCACCGGGCTCACCACGGCGCTCGACGACGCCACCCTGAGGCGCTGGGAGCGCGGCGGCCAGGAGATCGAGCGGCTCGAGGAGGCCGCCGACGCCGCTCGCAGGCGGCTGCGGACCGCCGAGGCCGGCGTGGCCCAGGTCCTCGACGGTTTCGGCGGCGGCACTGGCGAGCTGGAGTCAGGCTGGATCAACGAGGCCGCGATCCGCGAGCTGGAGCAGGAGCTGGCCAAGCTCGACGCCCTCCGCGGCGAACGAGCGGGGGGCGAACGCCAGCGTCAAGTGCTCCGCGGCGAGACCGAGG
>JACNJP010000473.1 GCA_014382465.1 Planctomycetota bacterium | reverse complement strand
TTCCGCGACCGGCCAGCCGGTGGTCGCGACCGTCAGCGCCGCCGGCCTGAACTGGACCGAGGGCGAGCTGCAGCAGAGCGGCGGCGACTTCGGTCGCTACCACATGTGGCTGCGGGACGGCAGCTACGACTTCAGCTTCAGCGCGCCGGGCTACGCCAGCGTGACCCACAAGATCACCCTCGGCGCCACCCCGGTGGTCAAGGACGTGCTGCTGTCGCCGGTCAGCGCCCCGTTCCTGACCGTGACTGGCGTCCCGGCGGTGGGGCAGGGCATCCGCTTCTTCCTCCAGGAAGCCTCCGCCTACCCCGGCCACGCCTTCTACGTCATCCTCAGCTCCTCCGGCGGCGGCCCCTACTCCGGCGGCATCCCGGTGCCCGGCACCTCGCTGTTCCTGGACCTCGACAACGACTTCCTGACCCAGTGGGCCCTCGGCCACCTGGCGATGCTCGGCGGCACCGTCTCCGCCGGCGGCTCCGGCTTCTCCAGCCTCCTGACCATCCCCGCCGCCGGCGCCGGCCTCCAAGTCTGGGCCGCCGCCGTCATCACCCAAGCCGGCACCCACAAGGCCGTCACCCCCGCAACCCAATTCGACGTCCAGTAGCCACCTGGGGTCAGACGTCGATTGAATTGAGGGGTCGTACCTCCCATTTCAATCGATGTCTGACCCCTAGAATGGGGCGGTGAGGATCGTCAGCGATTTTGACGGGGTCTGGACCGAGCCGGCGCGGGAGGCGCGGGCGGTGCACGCGACCGTGGTGCGGGAGTTGGGCCTCGTCCTGGAGGAGGCCCACGAGCGGGTGGAGGCCCGGCTGGAGGAGTACGCCGCGGCGGTCATGGCGCGGCCGCACGCTTACGGCTGGCTCATCGACCACCGCCTCGCCTCCTTCGTCGACGAGGACTTCTTCTGCCTGCCGGCGGCGATGGGGCAGTACATCGAGAACGGCGAGACCGAGAGCGCCCGACAGGCGCGCGACGCCGTCCTGAGGCGCTGGGAGTCGCTCACGGTCTTCATGGACCACTGCTTCCACAGCACCTGCGCCGCCTTCCGCGAGCAGGTCGACCACGACCTCACCCACGGCGCCGAGCGCGTGCTCGAGTGGCTGCTGGCCCGCGGCGCCACGATCACCTGGGCCACCAACGCCCCGGCCGAGAAGATCATTGGCTGGTTCGCCCACCACGGCCACCAGGTCGCCGACGCCCGCGAGACCGAGCCCGGCTCCAGCCCGCTGCGCGTCTACGGCCGCGCCGGCAAGCAGTGGTTCGGCCCCACCGACCGCAGCCTCGACTTCAACGGCCGCACGGTGCCGGTCGACCGCCCGCAGTACCGCGCCATCGTCGAGCGGGAGTCGCCCGACGTGGTGATCGGCGACGTCTTGTCGCTCGACCTGGCCGTGCCGCTGGCGATGGCGCTCGAGGGCCATCCGGCGGCGCCCAGGGAGACCGTTCTGGTCGCGCGCCGCCACACGCCGCGCTGGGTGCTGGACGCGGTCGGCCCCGAGCCTGGCCGGATCGACCACGTGGTCTCGCACCTGACCTCGCTGCCCCGGATCGTGCTGGGCCTCACCAAGGAAAGGGCGGCCCTGGCATCTACAGCCGGCTGCTAGAACGGCGGGAGCCGGCGCCCTCTGGACCGTGCCTTCTCTTCGGTGCGCGCGGACCCGCCCGTGCACTCGCATCGCCGTGCCCTCCTTCCATCGGAGCCTGGACTGCCCGCTCCGCCCGGCTCTCCGGCCCTGCTAGGATCTGCGCCGTCATGGACTTCAACAGGGTTTGGTTGCCTTACCTCTACCTCTACGGGGTGGGGGGGCTGTTCTTCTTCGGCTCGCTGGCCCTGGTCGTGCGCAGCGGCGCCTGCGACCGGACCCGCTTCGCCGATCGCCGCTGGTTCCGGGTCCTGTTCACGGGGTTCCTGTGGATCGCCGGCCTGCACCTCGCGGGCAACCTGCTCGCGCTCTTCCTCTGATCCGCGGTCGTGCTGCGCCTCCTCCTCCAGCAAGCCTCCGACAGCGACGTCGCCGCCGCCAAGCAGATCGCCGCCGAGGCCGGCAACTCGCCGGTCTTCTGGGTGGTCGTGGTCGGCTACTTCGTCCTGGTCCTCGGCTTCGGCGCCTACTTCGCCCGCTTCAACAAGAGCACCTCGGACTTCTTCTTCGGCGGCCGGCGCTTCAAGTGGTGGCTGATCACGATGTCGATCGTCGCCACCGGAGTGGGAAGCCACAGCTTCCTGAAGTACTCCTCGATGGGCTTCGAGCACGGCTTCAGCTCGACCATGACCTACATGAACGACTGGTTCTTCATGCCGTTGTTCATGTTCGGCTGGCTGCCGATCATCTACTTCATGCGGGTGCGCTCGATCCCCGAGTACTTCGAGCGCCGCTTCAACCGCCCGGTGCGGGTGCTGGCGACGATCAGCCTGCTGCTCTACATGCTGGGCTACATCGGCATCGGCTTCCTGACGATGGCCAAGACCCTGCACCCGATCCTGGAGGGCACGCTCGGCTGGAGCCTGATGGAGATCATCTGGGTCGTCGCCCTGGTGGCGGGGGTCTACATCACCTTCGGCGGCCAGACCGCGGTGATCTTCACCGACCTGCTGCAGGGCTTCATCCTGCTGTTCGCCGGGCTGGCGCTGCTGCTGCTCGGCCTCGACTGGTTCGGCGGCCTCGGCGCCTTCTGGGCCGCCCTGCCCGCCGACTTCAAGCTGCCGCTGGCCAGCTTCAACGACGACCCCGGCTTCAATTTCGTCGGCATCTTCTGGCAGGACGCGGTCGCCGGATCGATCGGCTTCCTGTTCATCAACCAGGGGCTGATCATGCGCTTCCTGGCCTGCAAGTCGGTCAACGAGGGGCGCAAGGCCGCGGCCGTGAACGTGCTGTTCATGATGCCTCTGTCGGCGATCGCGGTCGGCTGCGCCGGCTGGATCGGGCGCGGCATGGTGAGCCAGGGCGCCCTCCCCGCGGACACCTCGCCGGACGACGTCTTCACCCTGGTCACCGCCCTGGTGGCCAGCAAGGCCGGCTTCGGCTTCTTCGTCGCCGCGGTCACGGCGGCGCTGATGAGCACCGTCGACACGCTGATCAACGCCGTGGCGGCGGTGTTCGTCAACGACGTCTATCGGCTGGCCGCGCCGCGCCGGGACGACAAGCACTACCTCAAGGTGGCGATGATGGTCTCGGCCGGCGCCACCGTGCTCGGGGTCGGCGCGGCGTGGATCTTCACCTCCTTCGACTCGGTCTACCGCGCCCACGGGGCCTTCCACAGCACCCTCACGCCGCCGCTGGTCACGGCGATCCTGCTGGGGATCTTCTGGCGCCGCTTCACAACCGCCGGCGCGGTCGCCACCTTCGTCATCGGCGGCGGCTTGATCGTCGCCGGCCGGGTCTGGCCGCTGACCCTGATCGCGCCCTTCTCCCACGGCATCCCGGCCTCCGAGAGCCACCCTTACAGCTACATCGGCGCCCTCTACAACCTGGTCGCATGCTTCGGCGCCGCGGTGGTCGTGAGCCTGTTCACGCGCCGCCGCACCGACGAGCAGACCGACGGCATGACCATCTGGACCCTCGAGACCGCCCGCCGCGCCTTCAAGGGCGGCGAGCCCAACGACGCCCGCGGCTTCGCCCTGCCGCTGCGTTGGCGGGTCGAGCCCGGCCTGCCCGAGGGCGCGGTCCAGGTCGACGCCGAGGCCCTGCAGGGCATGGCCGCCGGCGCCGGCGACCTCGCCTACGTCTGCGACAAGCGCTGGTGGCTCGGCGGCCTGCGCTCCGCTCACGCCCGCCTCCACGCCGAGCCGCACGCGCTCGGCGAGGTGGTGTTGCTCGCCCCCGACGTCTTCGAGGCCGGCCACTTCCAGGAAGGCCGGATCGTGATCGTCGAGAAGGAGCTGTGAGCCGGCGGCGCGCCGGTCCGCTCAATCACGCTTCCAGCGCACCAGCAGCCGCGGCTCGGTCATCGATTCGACCGCCCAGCGCAGGCCCTCGCGGCCGCAGCCCGAGCCCTTGACGCCGCCGTAGGGCATCTCGTCGACCCTGAAGACGGTGCTGTCGCCGACGATCAGCTGGCCGACCTCCAGGCGCCGGAAGGCGCGCTCGATGAGCTGGTCGTCGCGCGAGAACAGGGCCGCCTGGAGGCCGAAGGCCGAGTCGTCCGCGAGCGCCAGCGCCTCCTCGAAGTCGGCGTAGCCCTCGACCGCCACCACCGGACCGAAGACCTCGTCCTTCCACACCTGCGAGCGCGGGGACACCCCCGTAAGCACGGTCGGTTCGAAGAAGGCGCCGTCCCGCAGGCCGCCGCAGCGCGCCAGCGCGCCGTCGGCCAGGGCGTGGCCGATCCAGGCCTCGACGCGCCGCGCCGCCGTCTCGTCGATCATCGGTCCGAAGTCGGTCTCGGGCTCGGCCAGCGGGCCGCAGCGCAGCGCCTGGGCCCGCGCCGCCAGCCCCTGGACCACCGGCTCGACCAGCGCCTCCGGCACCAGCAGCCGCTGCAGCGAGATGCACACCTGACCGGAGTAGGCGAAGGCGGCCACCGCGCAGCGGTCCAGAGCCGCCTCGAGGTCGCTCCAGTCCGGCGCCAGGATCGCGGCAGCGTTGCCGCCGAGCTCCAGCGTGACGCTGGCGTGGGCCGCCCGCCGCTTCAGCTCCCAGCCGACCGCCGCCGAGCCGGTGAAGCTGAAGTGGCGCACGCGCGGGTCGTCCACCAGCGGGCCGGCCTCCGCCGGCAGCCCCGGCAAGACCGCCCAGGAGCCCTCCGGCAGGCGCGGTTCGACCGCGTCCAGCACCTCCGCCAGCAGCAGCGCCGTCAGCGGTGTCTTCTCCGCCGGCTTCAGGACCCAGGGACAACCGGCGGCCATCGCCGGCGCCACCTTGTGCGCGACCAGGTTCAGCGGGAAGTTGAAAGGGGTGATGAAGCTGCACACTCCCACCGGGAAGCGCTCGAGGCGCCCCGCGCGCTCGCCGAAATCAAGGTCCTGCCGCAGGTCCCGCAGGGCCTCGTCCGCCGCCACCCCGAAGGTCCTCACCGCCCGCTCGACCTCGCCTCGCGCGTATCTCATGGGCTTTCCCGCCTCGGCGCAGATCAAGGCCGCGAACTGCTCGAACCGTGCCCTGACCGCCCGCGCCACCTCCCTCAAGCGACGGGCTCGAAGCTCCGCGTCCTCCTCGGCCAGCACCCGGCGACAACCTTCGGCCCGCCCGATCGCCGCGCTCAGCTCGGCCGCCGCGGCCAGCCCCACTTCCGCAAGGAATGCGCCGTCCTCCGGCGCCCTCACGGTCACCCGCGACCCGCCCGAAGCCCGATCCAACACCTGCGGCAGCGCCAGTTCCATCTACACAGATTAATCTCCACACCACGCCAACGCACCGATGGAATCCGGCCCCTTTCGCTGGCCCTAATCCACCAGCCGCCAGCGGAGCAATTCGGTCCTCGTGCGCTTGCGGTCGTCGACCCCGACCGCCATCGCCGGAG
>JACNJP010000471.1 GCA_014382465.1 Planctomycetota bacterium | reverse complement strand
CTGCTGAGCGAGGCGGCGCCAGCGACCATCCGCGGCGGGCTGGAGCGGCTGCGGGCGGGCCACGAGGCTGGCGAATGGACCGTCGAACCGGGCGACGAGGACGTGCACTCGGCGGTCGAGCGCCGGCTCATCGAGCTCATCGGCGAGGACGGCAAGCGGCTGCATCTCGGCCGCAGCCGCAACGACCAGGTGGCCACCGATCTGCGGCTGTGGCTGCGGGCGGCGGCGGCGGAGTCGGGAGCGGCGATCGGTGCGCTCGAGGAGGCGGTCGGGGAGCTCGCCAGCCGTCACCGCCTCCTGCCGCTGCCGGGCTACACCCACCTGCGCCGCGCCATGCCGTCGTCGGTCGGCGACTGGGCCGAAGCGCACGCCAAGGCGCTGGTGGACGACCGGCTGGCGCTGGAGCAGGCGTCCCACCGCTGGCGCCAGTGCCCCCTCGGCAGCGGGGCGGGGTATGGGGTGCCCTTGGAGCTGGACCGCGCCTTCGTGGCGGCGGAGCTCGGCTTCGACGGCCCGGAGCTGCCAGTGACCGCGGCGCAGCACTCCCGTGGGCGCGCCGAGCTGGCCTATCTGACCGCGCTCGAGGGGGCGGCGCTGAGCCTGGGCAAGCTGGCGGCGGACCTGTGGCTGTTCAGCAGCGAGGAATTCGGCTTCGTGGCGCTGCCGGTCGAACTGACCACCGGGTCGTCGATGATGCCCCAGAAGCGCAACCCCGACCTGGTCGAGCTGCTGCGCGCCAACGCCCGCCAGATCGTGGCCGAGCGGTCGGCGCTGCTGGACGTCATCCGGGACCTGCCGAGCGGTTATCACCGCGACTTCCAGTTGATCAAACCGCCGCTGTTCCGCGGCCATGACCGGGCGGTGGCGGCGTTCCGGATCGCCGCGCGGCTGGTGAGCCGGCTGCGCTTCGACGAGGCGCGGCTGACCGCCGCCGGCGCCGATCCGGCCCTGCGCGCGACGGAGCGGGCGCTGCGCAAGGTGGCGGCGGGGGCGGCGTTCCGGGATGCGTATCGGGAGGAGAGCCGGGGTCAGTGAGCCGCGGAGCCCAACTCCCAAGACCGCCGCGGGTTCAAGGGATCGGCTCAGGCATCCTCCTCCCACTCGATTCCGTCGAGGATCCGCTCGGCAGCGGCCCGGAAGCGCCGCCAGCCGCCGAGGTTGAAAGTGGCGCTGACTCGGACGAATCGGTCTCGGCGCAGGAAGACCCACTCAACGTTCCGCCATCGGGAGGCAGGAGCCCCTTGATGGGATTCCATGACATGGCAGAAGCCGAGGACGACACCGGCGCTCCGACTCCGCCACGGCCGGAGCCGCAGACCGTCATGCCCTCGCAGGGTGGCCAGCCACTCCACCCGGTAGTCCTCGAGGCTGCGCCCGAAGGCGGGCTGATGGACCACCTGGATTCCGGCGTATTCCACCTCAGGGTGGTCCCCGTAATGCCTCTCCTGGTCTTCCTCGGACATCCCGCCCGATTCGTCCAACTCGACGCCGAGCTCCTCGAGCTCTGCCAGGGTGAAGGACTTCCCCTCGGAGACGAACATCGTCGTGAGTCGTTGGAGATCTCCCTTGCCCTCCAAGGTCCAGCCGTCGGGAATCGGGAAGGAGATCCCCAGCCGTCGAAGTCGCCAGCGGCCGGCCGACTCCTGGGAGCTCCACTCCGCCTCCCGCAGGATCCGGGCCTCGGCCGCGGCGGTCGTGATCGGGTCTCCGGGATCCGATTCAACGGAGAAGGGATGTGCCGCGAGCGCGGCTTCGAGGCGGCGGCGCAGGTCTGCCTCGGCTTCCTCCTCCTCGGCCCCCCAGCCGACGACGGCCAGGTCCACGACCACTCCTGCGCGCCGCGGTTCCGGCAGCCCCAGAGCGCGCAGCGCCGCGGAGAAATCCGTGGCGTCCTCCTCGCGGTCCCAGACCGATCTCCACATCAGGGCGGGGGTCTCATCCTCGAGGCGGTAGATCCGCAACCGGTCGCCGTCCCAGCCCGCCGCGGTGATCCGCCGTTCGATGTGATTTCGCCTCCCGCCCGGGCCCATCAAAACCATGACCCGCTCCGCTCCATACCTCCCCAGCAAGGCATCGATCCCCATCTCCCCGAGGACGTCCTCGAAGACGAGCTCCGCGGAAGCGGCGTCGGCCGGCCACTCTGGCAGTTCGACTTCCACGGGGCGATCGCGCCCTCGTTTCTCTGGATGGAGGATCTGCTCGCTGGATGGCGGGGGAACCGAGAGCAGACCATCGAGCGCAGGCCACCCACCCTCCAGGAAGCAGTGGAAGGCGTGGATGAGGCCGTCGTTGTAGATGCGGGCGAGGCTGGGGCCCGATCCGAAGATCAGGCTCGGATTCGAGAGCTCCTGCGCGGACAAGGCCTCCAGGGCGATCCCGCTCCTCGAGCAGGCATAGAGCGCGGCCACGAGCTGGGCCTCGCCTTCCTCCAAGAGCCGCTGGATGGACCGCAGCTCGGTCCCTCCGCGAGGGCGGAAAGGCGTCGTCCCCTGAGCAGCCCGCTGAGCCCTCCAGGCGTGGCCGAGCTCGTGCGCGACCAGCTCGCCGGAGGCGAAGAAGTTGCCCACGCCCGAGACGAAGCCGAGCTCCTCCCGCTCCGGGTCGTAGAAGGCCGCGGGATGCCAGGTGGTGTCCTTGCCCGCGAGCTCCGCGGAGAACAGCCCACCCTCGGATCGGATCATGCCGTCCAGGAGCTGTTGAGCCTTCCAATACCCGGAGCCGTCCTCGATCTCGTCTCGCATGGCGGCGAGGTTCAGCTCGTGATACTCCTCCGGCGTGAGTTCGCGCACGGGCAGCGCGGAGAGATCGACCTGGATTCCGATCTCCGCCAGGGCCTCGGCCACCGCGGCCACCCTCGCCTGCTTCTCCCGCGCTGACATCGGCAGCGGCAGGGCCCGCAAGGCCAGGGCCAGGGTGGCGAGGAGGAGCCATAACGGCAGCCAGGCCCGAAGCGCGAGAGCGGGAGACAGCATCCCTGGGAACAGAAACCGACGGAGAGCAGCGAAGCCGAGATCGACCAGAGACCGGACAGGCGTCGGCCCACGTTTCTAGCGTATCCTAAGCCCGGTCAACCCGTCGTCACCCTTGACCGCCAGTTCTCGATGCTCACCGCCCTGCTGCTCGCCGCCGCCGCCCTCCAGGACCTGAAGGAGATTGCTCGCACGCTGGAGCGGGCGAAGGACAAGGCGGGGTATGAAGCCGGCGCCTATCAGGCGGCCAAGGACCTCGCCGGCATGGGCGGCGTCGAGGCCATGGAGCTGCGGCTGCGGCTGTTCGACGACAAGATGGAGACCTACCGCGGGGTCTACCTGCGGGACTGGTTCTACAGCGGCATGCAGCGCTTCGGCGACCTGGAGGAGGCCGAGCTGCTGATCGACGCCGCCCGGAGCAGGAAGAGCAGCGACCTGCTGCGGACGCTGTGCCTGCGGGCGCTCGCGCTGGGCAGCGGGCCGGTGCCGGCCAAGGAGCTGCTCGGCCCGGGCTTCAGCAGGGCGCCGGAGCCGGTGCGGCGCGAGTGGCAGCACACCCTGGGGGCGCTGCTGGAGGGCGGCCGGCTCGACTTCGGCAAGCGCCCGCCCAAGGATCCGCGGGCCGAGGTCCTCGAGAAGCTGATCGGGGCCTCGCCGTTGCTCACCGGCCTGATGCAGGTCGACGACTTGAGCCGCGAGCAGATCCTGTTCCTGGTCGACGCCGCCGGCAACTCCAAGGACCCCGGCGACCGCGCCGAGCTGCTGCGCGGCATGGTCGGGCGCGGCGACGTCAGCCGCAGCTACCTGCTGGCGCTGATCCGCGACGGGCTGCGGGACCCGGAGACCGGCCCGCGCACCGCCGCGATCCACGCCGCCGCCCGCGGCCGGGTCTACGACTCGGCCGGCCTGCTGGTCCAGGCGCTCGAGGACGCCGAAGGCCGCTTCGTCGCCGAGATCGTCGACGCCCTGGTCGAGCTGACCGGCCAGCGCCTCGGCTGGTCGCCGAAGATCTGGCGGCGCTGGTGGGAGGAGCGCGGCGGCGAGTGGCTGGTGCGGGCGCGGGCCGGGCAGCTCGACGACTCCGACCGGGGCGCCGGCACCGGCGCCGACGAGGAGCGCACCGCGGCCTTCGTCTTCGGCATTCCGGTCGACAGCAAGCGGATCGCGATCCTGGTCGACGGCTCCGGCAGCATGCTGGCCGACAAGCTCGGCGACCGGACCTGCGCCGAGGCCGCCGCCGCCGAGCTCGACCTGCTCCTCGGCCAGCTGCCGGAGGACGCGCGCTTCGAGGCGGTGGTGATCGGCGACGAGCCGGTGCGCGCCTTCGGCCGCCTGACCGCCGCCAACTCCAAGAGCCGCGCCAAGGCGATCGCCTTCCTCGAGGGCTTCGACTTCGGCGGCACCTCGGCGCTCTACGACGTGCTGGTGGCGGCGCAGCGGATCGCGGAAGTGGACACCATCGTGCTGATCTCGGACGGCGGCGGCTCGAGCGGCAGCCACCAGTACGCCGGCCACATGCTCGACGGGCTCGAGCGCGAGTTCCAGCGCACCGGGGTGCGCATCCACGGCATCTGCGTCGGCAAGGACGCCCCCAAGGTGCGTTTCATGCAGGATCTCGCGGCGGCGACGGGAGGTATCATGGTCCAGCCCAGCGGCTGAGCGCCGCTGCTCGTTCCTCCTCCCCCCTCCCCTGAGACATGCTGCGACGTCTCCCCGGGGCCATCGTGCCCCTTTTGTTTCTCCTCGCCACCGACCGCCTGCACGCCCAGCAGCTAGAGGTGCACTTCATCGACGTCGGCCAGGGGGATTCGACCCTGATCGTCGGCCCGACCGGCAAGAGCTTCCTGTTCGACGGCGGCTACTGGAACGAGGGCTACAACAAGATCGTGCCGCTGCTGAACTCGCTGGGGATCGGCCACCTCGACTACGTCGGCGCCTCGCACTACCACGCCGACCACGTCGGCGGCCTCGACGAGGTCTGGAACAGCGGCATCCGCTGCACCGTCGCCTACGACCGCGGCAACTCGAACGTGCCGAGCACGCAGTCCTACAGCGAGTACGCCAGCGCCTTCTCGGGCGTGCGCCAGACCGTGAGCCCCGGCCAGGTCGTCGACCTGGGCGGCGGCGCCAAGCTGACCTGCCTGGTGGTCGAGGGCGACCTGATGGGCGGCGGCAGCGTCAACATCTCGAGCTCGGCGCAGTGGGAGAACTCGGCCAGCATCGCCTGGAAGCTCGAGTACGGCGATTTCGACCTGTTCCTCGGCGGCGACCTGACCGGCGGCGGCAACTCGACCACCGACGTCGAGTCCTCGGTCGGCCCGCTGTGCGGCGACGTCGATGTCTACCAGGTCAACCACCACTGCTCGCGCACCAGCTCGAACGCCAGCTTCCTCGGCTGGCTCGACCCGGAGTTCGCGGTCATCCCCTGGGGCAGCGGCAACAGCTACGGCTACCCCAAGCAGGACGCGGTCGACCGCATGAACCACAGCGCCTG
>JACNJP010000395.1 GCA_014382465.1 Planctomycetota bacterium | reverse complement strand
CAGGGGCAGGCCCGGGCTTCCCCTCCGAGCAGCAGCGGGACGCGGTTGGCGGCGTCGAGGGCGAAGCGGGCGACGGGCGCCTGGCAAGGCTCCGGGCGGAGCGCCGCCGCCAGCTCGGGGCCGCTGGCGAGCAGCCGACGGCGTTCGCCCGCCGGAGCGGCGGGGTCGACCAGGACCAGATCGATCTGGCCCTGGGCGCTCTCCACGGCGTAGGCCAGGCTCCCGTCCCCTGCCCCGGCGAGCCGCAGCTCGGCCCGCAGGACCTTACCGGCGCTCTGCTGGCGCAGGCCGGCGGCGCGCTGGTAGTCGGCCCGCGTCCCCTGCCCGGCAAGGCCGCCGGCGAGCAGGCAGACCGCGAGGGCCAGCAGCGGCGGTGAGGACCCGCGAGCTCCCATGCCTCAGACGGCCTCCGGCAGCAAGGGCCGCGGCGGACGGGCCGCCGGCCGCAGCCGCACCGCCTGGGCCGGGAGCAGGTTCCAAAGCACCAGCCGCCGCTGGCCGTGATAAAGGCGCTTCAAGCTACCGTGGATGACGCGGATCGAGCGCAGGCGGCGGCGGCCGGCCCGGCCGATCAGCGGCGCCTGGATCCAGTGCTGGCCCCAGTAGGCGAAGTAGCTCAGCTCGCCGCCCTCGGCCAGGCTGGCGAGGAGGTGGCGGAAGATCGAGCGGACCGTAACCGGCGGCATGGCGTTGAACGGAAGGCTGCAGATGATGTGGCCGAAGCCGCGGTCCATCTCCACGTCCTCGATCATGGCGCAGCGGACGGTGACGCCCCGGCCGGGGTGAAGGGCGCGGAACGGCTTGAGGACCTTCTCCTCGAGGTAGCGGACGAACTCCGGCTCCATCTCGACGATCAGGAGCTCGTCGCCGTCCGCGAGCTGGGCCAGGATCCGCCGGGTGATGGTGCCGGTGCCGGCGCCGACCTCGAGCACCCGCTTGGGGCCGCCGTCCTCGCGGATTCCCCGGACCATCTCGCGGGCGAGGAAGGAGGACGAGGGAAGGACCGCCCCGATCCGGCGCTGGTGGCGCAGGACCTGCTTGAGGAAGACGAGGGTCGCGTTCAAAGGAAGGTGGCCGAGGGCGGCGGGGGCGAATCCTACCCCTCGCCGCCGCGGGCAGCCCCAGGATCACTCCACGGACGCCAGCCAGGCCTCGCGGATGGCGAGCTGCTCCAGGCTGGGGTTCTGGCGGAACTTCAGGCTGGCGATGACGGTCTCCTTGGCCGCCAGGGTGACCGCCAGCTCGCGCTCCTCGTCGCCGTCCTTGAGGCGCAGGAGGACCTCGTCGCCGGGCTGGTGCCGGCGCAGGACGCCGTTGGCGTCGGTCCAGTCCACGCCGTCGACCGCCAGGATCTGCTCGCCGGGCTTCGGCATGCCCTCGGCCGGCTCCTGCCCGCGGCGGCCGCCGACGCGGCTGCCGCGCAGCGAGAACGGGAAGCCGCAGGGGATGACCTCCTGGGTGTAGTCGACGCCGGCGTAGGCGAAGCACTCGGCCAAGGGCGGGTCCATGGTGCCGAGCACGTGGCGGGCGAAGAACTCGCCGAAGTCGTAGTTGCTGATGGCGGTGCAGGCGCGCTCGACGTCGCCCTCCTCGAAGCCGACGCCGCGCTCGGCGAACCAGCGGTTGCAGAAGCGCATGAAGTCGTTGAGCGAGACCCGGTTGCCGGTCTCGTGGCGCATCTTGAGGTCGATCAGGGCGCCGAGCATCTCGCCCTTGCCGTAGTAGTCGACCCGCGGCTCGGTCTCGTCGGGCTGGTCGCGGTGCCAGCCGCTGCGGCTGGCCCAGTAGACCGAGTGCTCCTTGCGCCGCACCTTGGACTGCTCGCGCGAGATGACGCCGGCGAGGTGCGCCAGGTACTCGTCCGGCGTCAGGATGCCGGTGCGCACCAGCGTCAGCTCGCCGAAGTAGGAGGTCCAGCCCTCCGACACCCACAGGTTGCCGGTGTAGTTCTCGTGCTGGTACTCGAAGGGCCCGAGGGTGACCGGCCGGATGCGCTTGACGTTCCAGGCGTGGAAGAACTCGTGCGAGGTGACCGAGGCGCCGGCCTCCGGGTCGCGCCGCTGGGCGTCGGCGCTCAGCCCGATCGAGGTCGAGTTGAGGTGCTCCAGCCCGCCGCCGCCGGGGATGTGGAACAGGAACCAGTAGTCGGCGAAGGGGAAGCTGCCGAAGAGCTGGCCCTGGTTGACGACGATCTCTTCGACGATGGCGGTGAAGGCGTCGAGGTCGAAGTCGTACTCCTGCGCGTTCTCGAAGTAGACGCAGCGGAAGTCGGTGCCGTTGACCGAGAAGGAGCGCTCCTGGTAGATGCCGAGGATGCCGGGCGCGTCGATGAAGGTGTCGTAGTCCTTGGCGCGCCGCACCATCGGGTCGGCGGTCGGCAGCAGGCCGTTGGCGACCTTCCAGCCCTTGGGCAGGCGGTAGCGGCTGGTCACCGGCAGGCCCTTGGCGCCGGGGACGTAGACGTAGGTGCTGGGGCCGTTGATGCGCACGCCGGTGATCTCGGAGTCGGCGTCCGGGTCCTGGCCGCGCCAGCCGCTCGAGGCGGGCACGCGGTAGCTGGCCTGAATGCGGCTGACGCCGGAGGTGTCGATGCTCCAGGTCTGGAAGTCCATCTGGGTGACGGCGAGCGCCCGGCCGCCGGCGCCGACCACGCGCAGGTCTCCCACCCGCTCGCCGAAGCGGCGGATGCCGTAGGCGCCCGGCGTCCAATTCGGCATCGCCAGGTGCAGGGTCGGCCGCGCCAGGTTCTCGACCACCACCTCGATCTCGAGCGACTTCTTGTCCTGCGAGACGGTCGTGGTGTAGGCGATCACCAGCGGCGTCAGGTCGTCGCGCTGGGATTGGGCGGGGGCGAAGGCGCTGGTGGCGAGCGCGCAGAGGAGAAGGGGGAAGTAGCGCATGGACCGTCTTCTGGGTTCCAGGGAGGGCGGGGATTGGATGATAACGAGGCTATGAAAGGAGGCCGCCGGGGCCAGCGGGCGGCCTCGAGCGAACCAAGCTGGATCGTCCGACGTTGTTCGCCTGAGCCTGCCCGATGAGGATCACCTGTCAGCTCTCCCTCGACAGTGCGGTCAGCCCTCGCCGAGTGCCTCGAGGTCGGCCAGGTCCTTCTGCCGGCCGGAGGCCCGTTTGTTGGCCACGAACGCCTCCCGGCCGAGGTAGTAGACCGACACATCACCGTATTCTCCAGCGGCCTTGCCTGCCTCCGCCTCGACCCAGGTGACCCCTGAGATGGAGGTCAGGAGATCGATCCGCACCGGAGGCACTCCGAGCTGGATCACATGCTCCGTCTCCTGGAAGTCGTCCGCGGAGAGATCGGAGGACTCGAAGCCGAAGTCGGCGAGGGCGGCCAGGATCCGCCGAGCGTTCTCGGCGTCGGGCCGGACCAGGAGATCGATGTCGCCGGTGAAGCGAGGGGCTCCGTGGAACGCGAGGGCGTATCCTCCGACGATCAGGTACTCAACCTCGTGCTTGCGGAACAATACGAGCAGATCTCTGAAGTCGGGCTGAACTTCCATGGTGCTGACGCCTGAGTAGTTCGACCGCGGCGATCCGCTCGGCCGCGGGGCGGGAGAGCCAGTAAGCCAAGTCCGCATCTACGGTGTTGTCGCTCAGGGACCGCTTCTGGATGACTTTCCGGATCACGCCTCCATGGTACCGGTAAGCACCGCAGATTCCAGCCCGAGGGCTCTCGGCGCCAAACCCGCCCCCTACCGCAGCTTCCCCAGCACCTGCCCGGCGATGATGTTCTTCTGGATCTCCCGCGTGCCCTCGTAGATCTCGGTGATGCGGGCGTCGCGGTAGAAGCGCTCGACCTCGAACTCGGTGATGTAGCCGTAGCCGCCGAAGAGCTGGATCGACTCGCTGGCGACCTCGCAGGCGACCTTGCCGGCGTAGTACTTGGCCATGGCGCTGAGCTTGGTGTCGGGCTTCTTGTTGTCGGCGGTCCAGGCGGCCTTGTAGGTGATCAGCCGCGCCAGCTCGAGCTGGGTCGCCATCTCGGCCAGCTTGTGCTGGATGGCCTGGAACTTGGCGATGGCGAGGCCGAACTGCTCGCGGCCCTTGACGTACTCCAAGGCGCGGTCGAAGGCGCCCTGGGCGGTGCCGACCGCCTGCGCCGCGACCTCGATGCGGCTCTCGTCGAAGAACTGCAGCACCTGGTAGAAGCCCTTGTTCTCGACCCCGAGCAGCGCCGACCCCGGCACCCGCACGTTCTTGAAGCTGACCTCGCCGGTCGGGATCATCTTCAGGCCCATCTTCTCGCCGACGCTGGCGACCTCGATGCCCGGCAGGTCGGCGTCGACGATGAACATCGACTGGCCGCGGTGCTTGGCCTCGACGTCGGTCTGCACCAGCACGACGTAGAAGCCGCAGTGGCCGGCGTTGGTGATGAAGGTCTTGACGCCGTTGATGACCCAGCCGTCGCCGTCCTTGACCGCGGTGGTCGACATCCAGGTGATGTCGCTGCCGTGCATCGGCTCGGTGAAGGCGCCGGCCGACAGGCACTCGCCGCCGGTCACCAGGTTCAGGTAGTGGTCCTTCTGCTCGTCGGTGCCGTGGTGGAGGATGATCTCGCTGGCGAAGTGCGCCGTCAGCAGCGCCGCGCCGATGCCCGAGTCGCGGCGGCAGAACTCCTCCACCACCAGCGCGTTCTCGAGGATGCCGTAGTCGGAGCCGCCGTACTGCTCGGGGAAGTGCAGGCCGATGAAGCCCTCCGCGCAGGCCTTCTTCCAGATGTCCTCCGGGTAGCCGTGGGTCCGCTCCAGCTCCAGCGCCAGCTCCTTGTCGAATTCGCCCTTGGCGAAGCGGCTGGCGGCCTTCTGGATGTCCCTCTGTCCCTTGGTGAGTTCGAAGTCCATGTCTATCCCTTGCGCTCGCGGATCTTCTCCTCGAGCAGCGGCACGAGGTCGAACAGGTCGCCGACGATGCCGACGTCCGCGGCGGCGAAGATCGGCGCCGCCGGATCCTGGTTGATGGCGACGAGGAAGGGCCCGCCCTTGACGCCGCCGAGGTGCTGGAAGCTGCCGCTGACGCCGACGGTCAGGTAGACCTTCGGCTTGACGGTCTGGCCCGAGGTGCCGACCTGGCGGCTCTTCTCGAGCCACTTCTTGTCGACGATCGGGGGGTTGCGGGGGGGCTGGCCGCGGAGGGCCACGCCCAGCGAACCCACCATCGGGGGTTATCCCCCCCCCTGGCTGCGGCGGCCGCCCCAGCCCGGGACCTGGGCCTGGGTGTTGCCCCCCCCCCCGCCCTCTGGCGCCCGGGTCTCGACCGGCCGCCGGCGGGCGACGTGGCCGGCTGGGGGGGGTCCGGCCTCGACCGCTCCGCCGCATTCGGGGGCGGCCGCGGGCACCGCGTAGGCGCCGGGCCGCACGCTGGCGAGGTAGCCGGCGGCCTCGGCCGCCACCACCCGCGCGTGGACCTTTCCGCCGTAGACCGTGCGGACGCCGGCGAGCTGCTCGCCGCGGAGCTCCA
>JACNJP010000419.1 GCA_014382465.1 Planctomycetota bacterium | reverse complement strand
CCCGCTGCACCGGCAGGCGGAAGGCGCGGTGGCCGTCGCCCTCCCGGCGGGCCGCCAGCGCTCCCAGCCGCAGGGCGGCGCGCAGCTCGTCGAGCCCCTCGCCCCGCAGCGCGCTGACCGCGACCATCGGGTGCTCCTCCCACGGCGTGCCGGCGACCAGCTCCTCGACGTCGGCGCGCACCAGCTCGCGGGTCTCGGCGTCGGCCAGGTCGCACTTGCTCAAGGCGACCAGGCCGTGGTCGACGCCGAGCATGCGCAGCACCTCGAAGTGCTCGCGGGTCTGCGGCATGACGCCGTCGTCGCAGGCCACCACCAGCAGCGCCGCGCCCATGCCGGTGGCGCCGGCGACCATCTTGCGCACCAGCCTCTCGTGGCCCGGCACGTCGACGAAGCCGACCTCGAGGCCGTCGGGGTAGGCCATCTGGGCGTAGCCGAGGTCGAGGGTGATGCCGCGCCGCTTCTCCTCGTCCCAGCGGTCGGGGTGGGTCCCGGTGAGCGCCGCGATCAAGGCGCTCTTGCCGTGGTCGATGTGGCCGGCGGTGCCGACGACGACCGGGAGGGGCTGGAAGGTGGTCACCGCTAGAATCGAGCCGACCATGCTAGCGGCGGACGCACCGGTGAACACCCTCGGCCGCGCCTTGAAGGCGCGCTACGGCCGCCGCTTGCGCAGGGTTCCCCTCGACCTCGGGCTGAGCTGTCCGAACCGCGACGGCGTGAGCGGCTACGGCGGCTGCGTCTACTGCGACCTGAGCGGCAGCGGCACCGGCGCGGCCGGCGAGCTGAGCCTGGCGCAGCAGTGGCAGCGGGAGCTGGCGCGGGTGCGGCGGTCGCAGCCGGAGGGCCCGGCGGCGATCGCCTACCTGCAGTCCTACTCCAACACCTACCCTGACCTGCTGCCGCTGGCCGCCGCCCTGGAGTTCCTCAGCGGCCACGCCGAGACCGCCCCGATCGTTTCGGTCGGCACCCGGCCCGACTGCTTCAGCCCGGCAGCGGCGGCGCTGCTGGCGGCGCAGCTCGGGCGCTTCCGCGAGGTCTGGGTCGAGCTCGGCCTCGAGACCGCCGACGACCGGGTGCAGGAGATCATCGGCCGTCACGACCGGCTCGAGAACTTCCACCGCGCCTGCGCCCTGGCGCGCGAGCACGGCATCCAGGTCGTGGCCCACACCATCGCCGGCCTGCCCGGGGAGCGGCCCGGCGGCCTGCTCCGGCAGGTCGATGAGGCGGTGGAGGCCGGCGTCTCCGGGCTCAAATTCCACCAGCTGATGGTGCTGCGGCGCACCAAGCTGGAGCACCTCTGGCGCCAGGGCGGCGTGGTGCTGCTCGAGCCGCGCCAGTACATCGAGATGGTGGCCGACGCCCTCGAGCGGCTGCCGGGCGAGGTCGTGGTCCACCGCCTGGTGGCCGAGAACCCGCCGGAGAACTACCTGGCGCCCGAGGGCTGGCCGAGCCGGGCCAAGGTGCACGGCCTCATCGAGCAGGAGCTGCGCGACCGCGGCAGCCGGCAGGGCGCGCGCGCCGGGGCGTGATAGGAACGACCCGCGGCGGGCGCCGCGGGTCGACTGGTGAGGGCACCAGGGCTCGAACCTGGGACTTATTGGTTAAAAGCCAACTACTCTACCAACTGAGTTATGCCCCCGAGCGGAGCGCGGCGCGCCCCGCGCGGCTCAGACCTCGAGGATCTCCTTGGTCTTGACCGCCATCGCCTCGTCGATCAGCTTCTCGTGCTCCTTGAGCAGCTCCTGGATCGACTCCTTCGACTCGCGGACGTCGTCCTCGGTGACCACCGGGTCGCGGCCCTTGTCGCGCGAGGCCACCTCGACCTCCTTGAGGACGTCGCGGCGGACGTTGCGCATGCTGACGCGCGCGTCCTCCGCCAGGCTCTTCACCCGCGCCGCCAGCTTGAGGCGCTGCTCCTGCGACAGCGGCGGGATCGAGATCCGGACCATCTTGCCCTCGAGCGAGGGGTTGAAGCCGAGGTCCGAGGCCAGGATGGCGCGCTCGATGGCCTTCAGCGAGGTGGCGTCGAAGGGCTTGACCACGATCGAGCGGGCGTCCGGCACCGAGACCGTCGCCAGCTGGCTGAGCGGGGTCTTGGAGCCGTAGTAGTCGACCCGGATGCTGTCGACCAGGCCGGGGTTGGCGCGGCCGGTGCGCAGGCCGCGGGTCTCGCCTTGGAAGTGCTCGACGGACTTGTACATGCGTTGCCGCGCGTCGTCGAGGAAGGGCTGGATGGGTCTCGCCATGGATCAGTTGTGGATCAGGGTGCCGACGTTCTCGCCTTGGGCGGCGCGGACCACGCCGTCGGGGGCGTTCATGTTAAACACGACCAGGGGGAGGTCGTTTTCCTGGCACATCGCGAAGGCCGTCTGGTCCATGACCCGGAGCTGGCGCCGCAGGACCTCGGCGAAGCTGAGGTCGGGCAGCAGCTGCGCGTCCGGGTGGTGCTTGGGGTCGGCGTCGTAGACGCCGTCCACCAGGGTGGCCTTCAGGAGCACGTCGCAGTCAAGCTCGACGGCGCGCTGGGCGGCGGCGGTGTCGGTGGTGAAGTAGGGGCTGCCGAGGCCGCCGGCCAGCACCACCACCCGCCCCTTCTCGAGGTGGCGCAAGGCCCGGCGGCGGATGAAGGGCTCGCAGACCTTGTGGACCTCGACCGCCGACAGCACCCGGGTGGGCACGCCGTGGGCCTCGAGCGAGTCGCACAGGGCCAGGCCGTTGATGACCGTCGCCAGCATGCCCATGTAGTCGGCGGTGGCCCGGTCGATGCCGAGCTCGGCCGACTGGGCGCCGCGCAGGATGTTGCCGCCGCCGATGACGCAGGCGACCTGGACGCCGGCGGCGGTCAGGGTCTTGAGCTGCTCGGCCAGGGCGCCGACCCGGGCGACGTCGAGCCCGGTCTCGCCCTGCTTGGCGAAGCCCTCGCCGCTGACCTTCAGCAGGAGGCGCCGGTAATGGGGTTCCATGCCCTCGAGCCTAGCGCCGCGCCGGGCTCAGGAGCCGAGCTCGAAGCGGCTGAAGCGGTTGACCTTGATGTTCTCGCCGAGGTTCGCGATGACCTTCTTGACCATGTCCTCGACCGTCACGCTCGGGTCCTTGACGAACTCCTGGGAGTACAGGGCCCGCTCGGTGATGAACTTCCGGATCCGCCCGCCGACGATCTTCTCCTTGATCTCGTCCGGCTTGCCCTGGAGGTCCTCCGCCAGCAGCAGCTGGCGCTTCTCCTCGCTGACCAGCTCCTCGGAGACGTCGGACTCGAGCACCGCCACCGGGGTCGGCCGGATCGCGGCGATGTGCATGCAGAGGTCGTTGAGGAGCTGGGTGAAGACCTCGCCGCGCGCCACGAAGTCGGTCTCGCAGGCGACCTCCACCAGCACCCCGACCTTCTGGTTGTGGTGGATGTAGGCGTGGACCCGGCCGTCACCGGTGACGCGGTCGGCCTTCTTGTCGGCCGTCTTCAGGCCCTTGGCCCGAAGCAGCTCCATGGCCTTCACCTCGTCCCCACCGGTCTCGACGAGGGCCTTCTTGCAGTCCATCATTCCGGCGCCCGACTTGGCGCGGAGGGTGGCGACGGCTTGGGCGCTGATCGTGGTCATCTCTGATGCGAATTTCGGGCGCGGCGGGCGCGGATCTCTCGGCGGGAAGGAAGGGAAGTCGCGGTAAGGATCAGCTCCGCTCGCCGTCGCCGGCAGGAGCGTCGCTGGAGGGAGCGTCAGAGGCCGGCTCGACCGGCGCGGCGGCGGCCGGAGTCTCGACCGGCGTGGCGGCGGCCGGAGTCTCGACCGCGGCGGCCGAGGGCTCGGACGGGGCCGGAGCGCCGGCCTCGGCCTTGGCGGCAGCGGCCTTCTTCTCTCCGTCGACCGCCTTCATGATCTCGACCTGGCGGTTGAGGCCGCCGGGGAACTGGCGCGCGGCCGGCCGGCGGCGGGCGCCACCGCCCCCCGGGCGCGGCACCGGGGCGCCGGAGGCCTGCTGGTCGTCGCGCTGGGGCGCCTTGACGCCGCGCTCCTCGCGCAGCCGCTTGCCCTCGACGACCGCCTCGCTGAGCTTGCCGAGGACCAGGGCGACCGAGCGGATGGCGTCGTCGTTGGCCGGGATCACGATGTCGCAGACGTCCGGGTCGCCGTCGGTGTCGACGATGCCGACCACCGGGATGCCCATGCGCCGGGCCTCGCGGACCGCGTTGGCCTCGGTCTTCGGATCGACGACGACCAGCGCGCCGGGCAGCCGGAACATGTCGCGGATGCCGTGGAGGTTGCGCCAGATCTTGCGCTTCTCGCGGAAGAAGCGGGCCTCCTCCTTGCTGTTCAACTGATCGAGGTAGCCCTCGGACTCCTTCTTCTCCAGCTCGTCGAGGTAGCCGATGCGGCTGCCGATGACCTCGTAGTTGGTCAAGGTGCCGCCGATCCAGCGGTCGTCGACATAGTGCATGCCGGTGACCTCGTTGGCGCGGCGCGTCTCGGGCCGGATCTGCGGCTTGGTGCCCACGAAGAGCACGTCCTGACCGCTGGCCACCACCTCGCGGAGGAAGTGCCGGGCTCGCAGGATGCCGCGGATCGTCAACCGCAAGTCGATGATGTGGATGCGGTTGCGTGACCCGAAGATGAACGGGTCCATCTTCGGGTTCCAACGGCTGACGCGGCACCCGATGTGGGCGCCGGCATCCACGAACTCCTGGACGGAGAGGTCAGACAAGGCTTTGGAGCAGGTTCTGGAAGGAGTTTCCGGAAGGGGGGCCCGACGTTCTGTGGGCCGGGTCCCGGTTTTCGGGCCGAATATCTTAGCCTCTGGCATCTTCGCGTCAACGAGAGGCCCCCGGAAGCCGCTGGAAAGCGGAAGGCCTACCGTGGCGCGGGCCCCTGAAACGGCCCTCAAAAAGAAAAATCCTAAGCGGACAAGTGCTAATCTTGACTCTGAAGAGATGTTCTTGCCTCCTCGTGGGCCGTCAGGAGGCCCCAGAACCCTCGCCGTCCTGAACCATCGCGGCGAATCCCTCGCGGGAATCCGGACTGGCTTCCAGGACCGCGGGTGGCAGGTCTACACCTCCAGGGAGCTGGAACGGAGCCTGGAGCTCCTCCGGGACCAGGAATTGACCGCCGCCGTGATCGCGCCCCTGACGCTGCGAGCGGAGACCCTCGAGTGGGAGTGCCTGCTGGAGTACCTCTCCCCCCGGCGGCACGTGCCGTGGCTGGTGGTGCCGTGGCGGGAAGCCCCGACCCACTCCGTCACCGCCCTGCTGCGCGGCCGGGACGCCCTGGCCGACTGGGTGCTGCCGCCGGCCGAGCTCTCCGAGACCGACGCCCGGCTCCAGAACCTGCTGCGGCTGGACAGCCTGCTGGCCGAGAGCCGCACCCGCGCGGCCGCGCTCGAGGGACAGCTCGTCACCGACCACAAGACCGGCCTCTACAACGCCCGCCACTTCCGCTCCCGGCCTCGGGCGGCGTTCGAGCGCACCGTCCGCCCCGGCGGTCCCCCGACCCCGCC
>JACNJP010000497.1 GCA_014382465.1 Planctomycetota bacterium | reverse complement strand
GGCGCTGGCAAGGCGCGCCGACGAAGGCGTATCCGGGCATACGTCGAGGAGGCTGCAACGCAGCCAGCGGCCGCGAGGGGTTCGACTTCGGCGACGAATACCTGGGACCGAGCACTAGCCGGTGGCGCGAAGCCGGTCGGCTCAGGACGGAGCGAGGTAAGCCAAGCGCGGGGGGAAGCGGTCCATACCCTTCTCGCCCAGGTGCGCCTCGAACAGGGCCGCCAGGTCCTCCAGCACCTCCTGTTCGCCGTAGAAGCGGATCTTCCTGGCCGAGGGATGGCCCCCGGAAAGCACCAGCAGCTGCATGATGCTGGCCGCGCTACAGCGCTCGCCGTCGATCTCGGCTTCGGCCGCGCCTCGGTGGTGGGCCACCACCGACACGATGAGGGAGATCGGCCGAGCGTGGAGGGTGACCCCGCTAGGGATCAGCAGCTCCCGGGAGCACCGCTCGGAGAGCTCATCGAGCAGCTTCTGGGCGGTCGGCAGGGTCCTCGAAAGACCGTCGTAAGCCACTACTACACATTTGTTTACGACGATTTCCAGGAATTCTTCAACGGGCAGGAGAGGGGCCCCGTCGGCGCCTCGTCTCTCCTCCAGATGGTGCCGCTCGAAGAGGTGGACCAGGGCGGTCACGGCCTCGAAGCAATGGTATGCGGCGCTGGCAGCGGCCCGGATGGCGAGCAGCCCAGGGTGCTTCTGCTCCTCCTGGCTCCCCGCAACCAAACTGTCGTAAGTGCTTTGCAGGTTGTGAACTCGGGCTTCGAAACGGCGGCTCTGGGCCTCCGTGCAGTGGACGGCCACCACCTGCCGGAGCTTCTCGAGGCCCTCGACCCGAACCGGGTTCACCCGCTCCATGTGCTTCACCAGGCGGATGAAGCGCGAAGCGATCATGGCGGCGTCAGAGCTGTGGTCCTCTCCGGTATCGCCGACGTGCTGCTCCACGGCGTCCCGAGGCAGCCGGACCAGGTCCCCGACCGCCCCGAGGGAATCCACCCGGAGGACGCCGTCGGGCCAACCCAAGCCGACTTCGGCCCAGGTGGCCTGGAGGGCGGCGAGCGCGCGCATGATCATCTCGCCCAGGCGCAGCGCGGCACTCCGAACTTGTTTGGACAAAACAGTTTCGGTCCATTCCTGCTGGCTGGCCGGATAAAACGGGATGCGCGAGTCGAGGTGGACCAGGCTGCTCATTCCCACCGCCAGCCAGCGGCAGATCGCGACCAGCTCCCGAACCGGGAAGAGGCTGCGATTCTCCCGAGCGCCATAGTCGTCGAGGAAGGTCTCGAGGTCGGTGGTGCTCTGGTAGAGGTGGTAGAGCTGCCGCTGGCTCCATTGCTCGGGATTCAGCTCCAACAAGCCGTTGGCCAGCTTCAGGAAGTCCTGAGCCTGGCTGGCGAGGAGGGGCTTGAACTCCTCGACGGTGATCACGCGCCGCTGGCGGCGCCGATCGGTCCAAGGGGAGGTGTGGTCCAAAACGGCTGGCCTGTTCCGCCTCCCATTCTATCCCTGCGGCCGACCGGAGGAGAAATGCCCACCCGAGCCGGGTGCGCGATGGAAAAAACGCCGACAGAGGGGCTCAAGACCTGTTTCCAGCCTCCGCTGAAGGGCTGAGGGAACGAATCCCCCCGAACCCCCGTCTTACTGCCAGGAGGAAAGAACCATCGCTTCCGATCGCTGCCTAGAAACCTACTTGAGGGATATCGATCAGGTGCCCTTGCTCACCGCGGAGGAGGAGGTCTCCCTCGGCCGCCGCGTGCAGAAGGGCGACGACCACGCCCGCGAGCACATGATCCGGGCCAACCTCCGCCTGGTGGTCAGCGTCGCCAAGCGCTTCAACGGCCGCGGCCTGGCCCTGCCCGACCTGATCGCCGAGGGCAACCTCGGCCTGCTCAAGGCCATCGAGAAGTTCAACCCGGAGGCCGGCTTCCGCTTCTCGACCTACGCCACCTGGTGGATCCAGCAGACCATCCGCCGCGCCCTCATCAACCAGGCCAAGACGGTGCGCGTCCCCTCCTACATGGTCGAGATCCTGACCAAGTGGCGGCGGGTCTCCAACGAGATGGAGAATTCCCTCGGCCGCCTGCCGACCGCCCAGGAGATCGCCGACCAGCTCGGCCTGTCGGCCGCGAACCTGCGCGTGGTCAAGCAGGCGCTCAACACCACCTCCAGCAGCGGCAACGGCGACGAGCTGCTCACCAACATCGCCGAGGACCACCCGGGCGTCGCCGCCGAGCGGCTGACGCCGGACGAGATCGCCTTGAAGAAGGACGCGCTCAAGACCCTGCGGGATATCCTGGAGCTCATCGACCAGCGCGAGGCGACCGTCCTGCGGATGCGCTACGGCATCGAAGGCGACAGCCCCGCCACCCTGGAGAAGATCGCCAAGGCGCTGGGCATCTCGCGCGAGCGGGTGCGCCAGGTCGAACGCGAAGCCCTGCGCAAGCTCCACGCCTACGTCGTCGAAGGTGTCCCGCCCGAACAGATCCTTCCGCGCCTGGCCGCCAGCCGCGGGAAGAAGCGCCGGCCGGCCTGAGCCGGACGCGTCAGGGACCCCGCGCCCTCCCTTGGGAGAGCGCGGGGTCTCGCTCTATGTCCACTTGCCCTTCTGCGTCTCGAAGTGCCGTTACTGCGACTTCAACTCGTGGGCGTGGACCGGCCAGGACCTCGACCGGCACGTCGACGCCGTCCTGCTCGAGACTCGACGCCGGGCCGCCGACGCGCGGCCGCAGACGGTGTTCCTCGGCGGCGGCACGCCGTCGCTGCTGCCGGCGCCGACGCTCGCGCGCCTGCTCGACGGTCTGCACGAGACCACCGGCTTCCGCGACAGCGCGGTGGAGGTCTCGATGGAAGCCAACCCGGAGTCCTTCGACGCCGAGACCGCCGCCGCCGCGCGCGAGCACGGCGTCGACCGGGTCTCGATCGGCGTCCAGTCGCTGCGGCAGGAGGTGCTCGACGCCTACGACCGCGCCCACGATCCAGCGCAGGCGCTGGCGGCCTTCGACCGCGCCCGCCGCGCCGGCTTCACGCGGATCAACCTCGACCTGATCTTCGCCTTCCCCGGCCAGGATCCGGCCGCGTGGGAGCTGGACCTGCGGCGCGTCCTGGAGCTCGGCCCCGAGCACCTGTCGTGCTACGAGCTCAGCTTCGAGCCGGGCACCGCCTTGACCCGGCTGCGCGACGCCGGGCGTTTCCCGGAGGCCGACGACGACCTGCTGCGGCTGCGCCTGTTCGAGTCCACGCGCCTCCAGTGCGCCGCTGCCGGCCTGCGCCGCTACGAGGTGTCGAACTTCGCCCGGCCCGGCGAGCGCTGCCTCCACAACCTCGCCTACTGGCGCAACCTCGAATACATCGGCGTCGGAGCCGGCGCCTGCTCGTGGCGTCACCGGCGGCGGCGGCGGAACCTGGAGCGGCCGGCGGCCTACGAGGCCGCGGTCTTCGCCGGACGCGACCCGCTCGGCGAGGACGAAGCGCCGGACGCCCGCACCGCCGCCTTCGACTGCCTGATGATGGGGCTGCGCCTCGAGCAGGAGGGCGTCTCGCTGGCCCGGGTGTCGCGGGTCGCGGGGGCCGATCCGCGCGAGCTGTGGCCTGAGGAGCTGGACCGCCTGGTCGCCGAAGGCCTGCTCGAGCTGGAGAGCGACCGCCTGCGCGCGACGCCCGCCGGCTTCGTCGTGCTCGACAGCGTGCTGCAGCGTCTGCTGCCCGGCACGCCGGTATGATTCCGCCTGGTTCCCGTTCCGACGCTCCCGTGAAGCCCAAATCCCACGCCGCACGTCTCTTCCTCCGCGGCCTGGCGCTGGTCCTGCCGCTGCTGCTGACCCTGGCCCTGCTGCTGTGGGTGTGGAATTTCCTCTCCGGCACGATCTTCACCCACGTCGACTCCTTCGTCCGCTGGTCGGTCGAGCGCCTGGTGACCTGGACCTCCGACACGCAGCCGACCGGCGACATCAGCACGCTGATCGAGGAGATGGTGCCGGAGCCGCTGCGGCTGGGCATCTCGGTGGCGGTGAGCGTCCTGCTGGTCCTGCTCCTGGGCTGGTGGTTCAGCGGCTTCCTCGGACGCCGAGCCGTGGTGCTGTTCGAGCGCGGGCTCAGCCGGGTGCCGTTCATCAGCGCCATCTATCCGCACGTCAAGCAGGTGGTGGACTTCTTCCTCGGCGGCGACGACCGCAAGCTCCCCTTCGACCGCGTGGTCGTGATTCCCTATCCGCGCCAGGGCCTGTACTCGCTGGGCTTCCTCACCGGCGGCTCCCTCCGGGCGCTGAACCAGGTGGCGGGCCAGCCGATGGTGTCGGTGTTCATCCCGTCCTCGCCGATGCCGATGACCGGCTACACCCTGTTCGTGCCGCTCGCCGACCTGGTGGTGATCGACATGACGGTCGACGAGGCGCTCCGCACGGTGGTCTCCGGCGGCGTGCTGATCCCCGCCGGGCACGCCGAGGAGGTGGCCGCCCTGGCGAGCCGGCTCGACGGCGGCGAGCGGCCCGAAGGCGGGGAGGAGGCGTGAGCTTCTCCGCCAGGCTGTGGCGCGCCGTCGACGACAAGGGCACGCCGGCGATGGTCGGGCTCGATCCGCGGCCCGGTCACTTCCCCGAGCCCTTCCGCGCCCGCGCCGCGGCGGGCGGGGACGCCGCCGCGCGGGCGACCCGTGACTACCACCGGGCGCTGATCGACGTCGTGGCGGCCAAGGTAGCGATCGTCAAGCCGCAGTCGGCGTTCTTCGAGCAGCTCGGCGCGGCCGGCTTCGCCGCCCTGGCGGACGCCGTCGGCTACGCCAAGGAGCGCGGGCTGCTGGTCCTGATGGACGCCAAGCGCGGGGACATCGGCTCCACCAGCGAGGCCTACGCCGACGCCTTCCTGTCCGGCGAGGCCTTCCCCGCCTGCGACGCGCTGACCATCAATCCCTACCTGGGCGAGGACGCCTGCCAGCCCTTCTTCGACGCCGCGCGCCGTCACCGGGCCGGCCTGTTCGTGCTGGTCAAGACCTCGAACCCGGGCGCTGGCCTGTTCCAGGACCACGGTGATCCGCCGCTCGCCGATCGCGTCGCCGAGCTGGTGCGCCGCTGGGGGGATCAGCTCCACGACGAGGACGGCTGGTCGTCGATCGGCGCGGTGGTCGGCGCCACCCGCCCGGAGGAGCTGGCGCACTTCCGCGCCCTGATGCCGCGGGCGCCGATCCTGCTGCCGGGCTTCGGCTTTCAAGGCGGTTCGGCCACCGGGCTGGAGCCGGCCTTCGACCGCCGCGGTCGCGGCGGGGTGGTGAACGCCAGCCGCTCGATCTTGTGGGCGCACGAACGCGGGGGACTGCGCGGGCTGTCCGGCTGGGAGGGGCAGGTGGAGGCGGGCCTTGACGAGAGGATCGGCGCCCTGGCGCCGCGGCGCGCCGGCGCTGGCCGGGTCGCGTGAGGCCCGCGCCGGCCGCCGGCGACGCGCGGAGGGGGGTCCTTCGTCACGGGCCGGCCCTGGCCGGTGGGCCGCTGCGGATCCGG
>JACNJP010000469.1 GCA_014382465.1 Planctomycetota bacterium | reverse complement strand
GTAACCGCGGGCGGGCCCCGAGAGGGCCCAGCCGAGGACCGCCGGCAGGTGGAGGGGGCCCACGCCGCCGAGGACGCCGTCGTCAACGCCCAGGCCGCCGGCGGCGGCGCCCAACGGGTGGTGCTGTTCCTCCACGTGCGGCCGGGGCTGGCCCTCGGCGACAGCCGGCGGGAGCGGCTAGGGGCCCCCATCCGCGCCAACGCCACGCCCCGCCACGTGCCGGCGGTGATCGCCCAGGTCGGGGACATCCCGCGCACCCGTTCGGGCAAGATCTCGGAGATCGCGGTGCGCGACGCGGTCCACGGCCGGCCGGTGAAGAACACCGAGGCGCTGGCCAATCCGGAGGCCCTCGCGGAGTTCCGCGGGCGGCCGGAACTCGCCTTGCCTTGAGGCCGGCGGGACCGGGGAAGATTCCGCGGGGGAGCGCGGAAGACCGCGCGGTCGAACTCGCCTTTCTCCCTGCTGGCAAGGGATCTGGAGACATTTCAGGGATTTCGGGCCGGTGGTGACGGTTCCGTGACTCGGAGGCTCTGGCGTGAGCGATTCTTCGCCCAGAGCAGACAGAATCATGGAACGCTTCGGACTCGTCGGAATCAGCCATCGCCGCGCCTCGGTCGAAGAAATCGGCCGCTTCACCCGCGGCCTGGGCGACCTCTCGGAGATGCGGGTGGCGCTCGGGGTCGATGAGCTGGTCTGCCTGAACACCTGCAACCGGGTCGAGCTCTACTGGGTGAGCAAGGGGCGCAGGGCCGCCGACGAGGTCCTGCGTGACTTCGCCCGCTGGCTCTTCCCCGAGGAGCCCGACGCCCGGCGCATGGCCTCTTCCGCCTGCTACGCCCTGTGCGGCGAGGCGGTGGGCAAGCACCTTTACTCGGTGCTCTCCGGCCTCGACTCGCTGGTCCTGGGCGACGAGCAGATCGTCGGCCAGTTCCGCCGCGCCCTGGTCGCCGGCCGCGAGGCCCGCACCTGCGGCCCGTGGCTCGGCCTGCTCGGCGACGAGGCCCTCAAGGCCTCCCGCAAGGTCCGCGCCACCATCGACTTCTCCAAGCGCCCGACCTCGCTCGCCGAGGTCGCCGCCCAGCAGCTCAAGGGCTACCACCGCGACAACGGCCGCCTGCGGGTGGTGCTGGTCGGCAGCGGCGAGATGATCCGCACCACCGCGGCCCGGCTGAAGGGCTGGCACCAGGTCGAGCTGCACTTCGTGAACCGCACCCTGGCCGGCGCCCAGGCGCTCGCCGAGGTCCACGGCGGCAGCTTCCAGAGCCTCAGCGCCTTCCAGGCCGGCTGCCCCGACTTCGACGCCCTGGTCGCCGCCACCGGCTCCAACGAGCCGGTCGTCACCGCCGGTCACCTTGCCCGGCTGCCGCAGCCGCGGCGGCCGCGGCTGATGCTCGACCTCGGGGTCCCGCCGGACATCGACCCTGCCCTGGGCGAGCACGAGCACTTCGAGCGCTACGACGTCATGGAGCTCGGCAACCAGGCCGAGGCCGGCCGCCGCGAGGCCGAGCTGCTGGTGCGCGACGCCCGCCCGGTGCTGCGCGCGGCGATCAGCCAGCTTCGCGAGAAGCTGTTCCAGAAGGACCTCGGCCCGGTGGCGCAGCAGCTCCGCGAGTCGGTCAACGTCCGCGCCGAGGCCGAGATGCGCCGCTTCCTCGACGGCCCGCTGTCCCACCTCGCCGAGGAGGACCGGGCGGTGGTCGAACAACTGGTGGCCCGCCTGGCGGCGCAGACCGTCCAGGTGCCGCTCAGCGCCATGCGCAAGTCCCTGCGCGAGCTGCCGCTGGGCGAGGACGTCCTGCTCAACCTTCGGCTCGACGCCGAGTCCGAGTACAACCTGTTCGCATGAGAACGCTGCGCCTCGCCACGCGGGGCAGCGATTTGGCCAGGACCCAGTCCGGCGCCTTCGCAGACGCCCTGCAGCACGCCACCGGAGTGCCCTCCGAGCTGGTCATCATCAAGACCCAGGGCGACCGGGTCCAGGACGTCGCGCTGGCCGACGCCGGCTCGATCGGCCTGTTCACCGCCGAGGTCCAGAGCGCCTTGCTCGACGGCCGCGCCGACTACGCGGTCCACTCGCTCAAGGACCTGCCGGCCGAGCAGACCGCCGGGCTGCGCTGCGGCGCCGTCCCGCTGCGCGAGGACAGCTGCGACTGGCTGATCGTGCGGCCGTCGGCCTTCGAGCCGGCCCGCCACGAGCTGCCGATCAGGGCCGGCAGCCGCGTCGGCACCTCGGCGGCCCGCCGCGTCGCCTTCTGCAAAGCCACCGATCCGGCATGCCGGCCCGAGCTGCTGCGCGGCAACGTGCCGACGCGGGTGCGCAAGCTGGCGGAGGGCCAGTACGACGCCATCCTGCTGGCGGCGGCCGGCCTGCGGCGCCTCGGCACCGACCTCAGCGAGTTCAAGGTGGTGCCGCTGCCGTACACGATGTGGCCCGGCGCGCCCGGGCAGGGCGCCCTGTCGATCGAGTGCCGGGCCGACGACGACGACACCTTCGGCCTGCTGCGGACCCTCCACGACCCCGAGGCCGCGCTCGAGATCGAAGCCGAGCGCACCCTGTTGCGCGCGCTGGGCGGCGGCTGCGGCCTGCCGCTCGGCGCGCGCGCGGAGCTCATCGAGGGCGGCATCCGACTGATGGCCGCCTTCGGACCCACCCCCGACCGTCCCGGAGCGCCGCCCCTGGTGCGCGCCGAAGTCGAAGGCGCCGACCCCGCCGCGGTGGCCGCTGCCGCCCGCGAAGTGCTGCTGGCGCCGGCGGGCCGGCCGTGAAGCGCCGCGCCTGGATCGGCCGATCGGCGGCAGCCGCCGGGCCTTGGAGCGAGGCCCTGGCGCGAGCCGGCTGGGAGTCCCGCGTGCTGCCCTTGATCCAGCGCCAGGAGCTCGAACTCGGCCCGGAGGGCCGCGAGCTGCTGCGCCAGGTGCTCCGCTTCCACTGGGCCTTCTTCGCCAGCGCCCGCGGCGTCGAGCTGTTCTGCCAGCAGCTGGGTGAGTGCTGGGGCGCGGCCGATTCGGCCTGGCCGCCGGCGTTGAAGGCGGCGGCGGTCGGGCCGGCGACGGCCTTCGCCCTGCGCTCCGCCGGGGTCGAGCCCGCCCTGGTGGGAGAAGGGGGCGGCGCCGAACTGGCCCAGGCCTTCCTGGAGCTGGGCGCGGAGGTGGAGACGCCGCTGCTGGTGGTGGCCGCCCGCAACGGACGGCCCGAGCTGGCCGAGGGCCTGCGCGCCGCCGGCCACCCGGTCGAGCTGCTCGAGCTCTACGAGTCGCTCTCGAGCGCCGGTCCGGCGCCGCCGGCCGGCGAGCCGGTGCTGCTGTTCTCGCCCTCCGGAGCGCGCTCGCTGGCGCTCCGCGTCGACGACCCCGCCGACCACCCGGTGTGGGCGGTCGGGCCGACCACCGCCGCGGCCGCCCGCCGGCTCGGCTTCCCGGTCTCCGGCACCCTGTCCCGCCCCGATCCCACCGCCCTGCACGAGCTGATCCCGTCATGACCCCGGCCTCCCGCTTCGAGCTTCCCCACCGTCCGCGCCGCCTGCGCCGCAACCCGGCGCTGCGCGAGATGGTCGCCGAGACCGAGCTGCGCCTGCGCCACCTGGTGCAGGGGCACTTCGTGCTGCCCGGCGCCGGCAGGGAGGAGGCCATCGCCTCCATGCCCGGCATCAGCCGCTACTCCGCCGACCTGCTGGTGGAGAAGGTGGGGGAGGACCTGGCCCGCGGGGTCAGGGCGGTGATGCTGTTCGGCGTGCCGGAGGCGAAGGACGCCGGAGCCACCGGCGCGGTCGATCCGCGCGGCGAGGTGCCGCTGGCGGTCCAGGCGCTGAAGCAGGCATTCGGCGACCGGCTGATCGTGATGGTCGACGTCTGCCTGTGCCCCTACACCGACCACGGCCACTGCGGCTTCGTCGAGGGCGAGGTGGTGGTCAACGACGCCTCGGTGGCCCACCTGGCCGAGATGGCCAAGGTGCTGGCGGCCGCCGGCGCCGACTTCGTCTGCCCCTCGGACATGATGGACGGCCGCGTCGGCGTGATCCGCGCGGAGCTCGACGAGGCCGGCTACCAGGACACCGCGATCCTGGCCTACAGCGCCAAGTACGCCTCGGCCTTCTACGGCCCCTTCCGCGACGCCGCCGGCTCGGCGCCGGGCTTCGGCGACCGCAAGAGCTACCAGATGGACCCGCGCAACCACCGCGAGGCGCTGCGCGAGCTGCACCTCGACCTCGAGGAGGGCGCCGACATGGTGATGGTCAAACCGGCGCTGGCCTACCTCGACATCATCGCCGACGTCGCCGCCGAGAGCGACGTGCCGGTGGTCGCCTACAACGTCTCGGGCGAGTTCAGCATGGTCAAGGTGGCCGCGCGCGAGGGGCTGGCCGACGAGCAGCGGATGACCCTCGAGGTGCTCGGGGCGATCCGCCGCGCCGGCGCCGACCTGATCATCACCTACCACGCTTCCCAGGCCGCCGCCGAAGGATGGATCGACTGATGAAGCCCGCCACCACCACCCGCTCCGCCGAGCTCTACCGGCGCGCCTGCAAGGTCATGCCGGGCGGCGTCAGCTCGCCGGTGCGCGCCTACCGCTCGGTCGGCGGCGCGCCGCCCTTCCTGGCCGACGCCCAGGGCTGCCGCGTCACCGACGAGGACGGCAACCAGTACCTCGACTTCATCAACTCCTGGGGCCCGCTGATCCTCGGCCACTCGCACCCGGCGGTGGTCGCGGCGATCCAGGCGGCAGCCGCCAAGGGCACCAGCTACGGCGCGCCGTGCCGCGCCGAGACCGAGCTGGCCGAGAAGGTCGTGGCGCTGTCGCCGGTCGCCGACCGGGTGCGCTTCGTCAACAGCGGCACCGAGGCGACCATGAGCGCGCTGCGGCTGGCGCGCGCCGCCACCGGCCGCGACGGCTTCGTCAAGTTCGACGGCTGCTACCACGGCCACGGCGACGCCTTCCTGGTCAAGGCCGGCTCCGGCCTGGCGACCTTCGGCGAGTCCTCCAGCCTCGGGGTGCGGGCGGACGGGTCGAGGGGGACCGGGGGGCTGCCGCTGGACGACGAGGCGGCCCTCGAGGCCTGGTTCGCCGAGCGCGGCGCCGAGACCGCCGCGGTCTTCGTCGAGGGCATCCCGGCCAACTGCGGCTTCCTGCCGCAGCGGCGGGCGTGGATGGACAAGCTGCGGGCGGTGACCCGCGAGCACGGCACGCTGCTGGTGGTCGACGAGGTCATCACCGGCTTCCGGCTCGGCCCGGGCGGTTACTGCGGCCGCGAGGACTACGACGCCGACCTGGTCACCTACGGCAAGGTCATCGGCGGCGGGCTGCCGGTCGGCGCTTATGGCGGCCGCTCCGAGTGGGGTTAAGGCCTAGGCCCCGGGGGCGGGGGTCTCCCGGGCCGGACCCCCCGCGGGAACGCGCCTCGCGAGGGGGCCGGGCTGGGCCGCCCCCGGCGGCGGCCGGCTGGGGGAGGGTGGGGGGCTGGCGGGGACGCTGGGGGCGGCGGGAGGGGGGG
>JACNJP010000587.1 GCA_014382465.1 Planctomycetota bacterium | reverse complement strand
GCTCTAACCGGACTGAGCTATGCGACCAACGGCAGCACGACTAACGGCTGCGGGCGGGCAGGTGGACCGTGCCCGCCCGCAGCCCGTGGGCCTCGAAGCGCCGCCGCAGCCGATCAGGGCCGTCCGCCTGGGTCCAGGGAAGGTGCGGCTCCGCCAGCCAGGCTTCGAGGTGGCGGTAGCCGGCGGCCGAGACCGCTTCCAGGGCCTCGTCGTCGAGCTCGCCGTAGACCAGCAGGTGAGTCGAGAGGGTCAGCTCCATTCCTGCCGTTATCCTAGTGGCCCATGGGTGCCTCCGTCTTGTGGCTCCTTTCCGCGCTGGTCTTGGCTGCTCCGCAGCAGGACGAGACCGTCCGCGACTTCAAGAAATTCTTCCGCAAGGCCAAGGACCCGGCCGAGCGGGCGGAGCACGTCTACGCCCTGGACGGCATCGACGATCCCTCGGTGGCGAAGGTCCTGATCCCGGTCCTGACCGACGACGAGCCCATGGTCGCCGCGGCGGCCCTCGACGTGGTCTCCAAGCTGCCCTCGGAGCGCGCCCGGATGCCCTTCCTGGTGATCTTCGAGAAGGGCAAGCCCAAGGAGCTGCTGCCGATCGTGGTGCGGGCCGCCGGCGCCGGCGGCTGGACCGAATTCACCTTGCCGATCCGGGAGCTGCTCGGCAGCGGCGACGACGAGACCCGGCTGTGGTCGGTGGTCGCCTGCGCCCAGCTCGGCGACCTGGAGGCCCTGCCGATCCTCGCCGGCATGACCAACAGCGACAAGCTGCCGCTGGTCCGGGTGGCCCTGGTGGACGCCCTGGCGGCCCTCGGCAAGGGCCACGAGGAGGTGGCCGGGCCACCCCTGGTGCTGGCCCTGGACGACGCCGAGCTGGCGGTGCAGACGGCCGCCTGCCTGGCGCTCCGGCGGATCCGGGTGCGGGAGGCCATCCCGGTGCTGATCCGGCTCATGGAGGGTGCCGAGGGGCGCATCCACGAGCACCTCTATCCGACCCTGCTCGAGCTCACCGACCTGCCGTTCCGCGACGACCCGGCCCAGTGGCGCGGCTGGTGGGAGCGGGCCCAGGGCGACTACCAGCTCCTGAGCGACGCCGAGGTCGCCAAGCGCCGCGCCGCCCGCAACCAGACCAACCTCGAGTACCGGCCCGAGCGCAAGGCCGCCTCCTTCCTGGGCGTCGACACGCCGAGCCTGCGGGTGATCTTCGTCATCGACGTCTCCGGCTCGATGGAGGAGGAGGTGGTCGACCGCGAGCTGTTCCGCGAGCGCGGCTTCGTCCAGTTCGGCAAGCTCGACATCGTCCGGGAGGAGCTGCTGCGGACCATCGAGGGGCTGGAGGGCCACGTCCGCTTCAACATCCTGGCCTTCGCCAGCGAGGTGGAGCAGTGGCGCAACGACCTGGCCCCGGCCAACGCCCTCAACCAGCGCAGCGCCATCGACTTCGTGCGCGACCTCGAGGCGATCGGCGGCACCGCCTCCGGCGACCTCGCCAACGCCGGCCTGGTCGGCAGCTCCGGCCTCGCCAAGGGCCGCACAAACACCTACGCCGCCCTGTGCGCCGCCCTCGGCGTGTCCGAGGCCGAGGCATTGGGCACCGCCACCGAGTCCGCCCGCGGCGTGAAATCGGCCGTCGACACGATCTTCTTCCTGTCGGACGGCCGGCCCAGCGTCGGCGAGCTGGTGGACCCGGACGACATCCTGGTGGCCGTCAACCGGCTCAACCAGTTCCGGCGGGTCACGATCCACACCATCGCCATCGGCGAGTTCCAGAAGGACTTCATGTACGACCTGGCCCACAAGAACGGCGGGGTCTTCGTGGATCTCGGCCGCTAGAGGGGGCCGGGAAATCCGGCCGGGAATGGCTCCTGGAGCTTGACCTGCCGGTGGGGGCGGCGGACAATGACCGCCCTTGAATCGGGGCGTGGCTCAGCTTGGCTAGAGCGCTGCGTTCGGGACGCAGAGGCCGGAGGTTCGAATCCTCTCGCCCCGACCACCACCCGTCTCCCGCCGTTGTGCGTCCTTGCGGACCCCGGCATTCCAGGGAGGCGCCTCTTCCGGGAGGGTCGGGCCATCCCAGGGTCCGTTCCCGGTCGATTTCTCATCCCTCTCCAGCAGAGGAGGCTCGCGTGACCGACGAGAAGAGCCCGGATCCGGGCGCACAAGCACGCCGGCGTAGGCGCAGGAAGCGCCGCCGCCCGGCTGCAGGACCGCCGTCCGCACCGCCGTCCGCCGGGGACGACGGCCGGGGGCCGCCGCCGGAGCAGGTGGACGTGATGGCCGAGACGCCGAAGCGGTCCTTCGCGCCCCGCCGCCGCCCCTCCGGCAAGCCCGCTGCGGCCGAGCAGCCGCCGCGGCCGAGCGGCGGCGGTGCGTCGATCGAGGTCCGCGGCATCCTCGACCTGCGGCAGGACGGCACCGGCTTCCTGCGCGATCCGGAGCGCAACCTCGAGGAACGCAAGAGCGATCCGATGGTGCCCAAGGAGCTGGTGCGCAAATTCCTGCTCAAGGCCGGCAGCGAGATCGTCGCCCAGGCCAGCCCCGGGCAGCCCTCGCCGCGGGCGCGCTTCGTCGACTCGGTGGACGGCCTGTCGCTGGAGGAGCACCGCCGCCGGCGGCACTTCCGCAAGCTGACGGTGATCGATCCGGACTTCCACTACGAGCTGGGAACCCACCGGCAGGAGGGCCAGATCTCGATGCGCATCCTCGACGTGCTGGCGCCCCTCGGCCGCGGCCAGCGGGCGCTGCTGGTGGCGCCGCCGCGCTCGGGCAAGACCATGCTGATGCAGCAGGTGGCGCGGGCCATGGAGGCGCTCTACCCCGACGTCCACCTGATCGTGCTGCTGATCGACGAGCGGCCCGAGGAGGCGACCTACTGGAAGCGCAACCTCGAGCGCGGCGAGGTCTTCGTCAGCACCATGGACGAGACCCCCAAGAACCACGTCCGGCTGGCCGAGCTGGTGCAGGCGCGGGCCGAGCGGCTGGTTGAGGCCGGCAAGGAGGCCATGATCCTGCTCGACTCGATCACGCGCCTGGCGCGGGCCTACAACCACGTCGCCGGCAACAGCGGCAAGACCATGTCGGGCGGCCTCGACTCCCGCGCCATGGCGCGGCCCAAGGCCTTCTTCGGCGCCGCCCGCAACACCGAGGACGCCGGCTCGCTGACGATCATGGGCACCACCCTGGTCGACACCGGCTCGCGCATGGACCAGGTGGTCTTCGAGGAGTTCAAGGGCACCGGCAACATGGAGCTGGTCCTGGACCGGCGCCTGGCCGACCGCCGCATCTACCCGGCGATCGCGGTCGACAAGACCGGCACGCGCAAGGAGGAGAAGATCCTGCTGCGCACGACGCTGCGGCGGGTCAACATCCTGCGGCGGGTGCTGAGCCGCATGCGGCCGCTCGAGGCCATGGAGCTGATGGTCGGCCGCCTGGCCCAGTTCCCGTCGAACCGCGAGTTCCTCGACGCGTTCTCCATGGACGATGTCGAGTGACGCGGTGGTGGAGGTCGTCGGCCTGAAGAAGGCCTACGGCCCGGTCGAGGCGCTGCGGGGGATCGACCTCCGCATCCCCGCCGGCCAGGTGGTCGGCCTGCTCGGGCCGAACGGCGCCGGCAAGACCACGGCGATGAAGATCCTGACCGGCTTCCTGGGCGCCGACGCCGGCGAGACGCGCGTCTGCGGCTTCGACGTCGAGGCCGAGCCGCTGGAGGTCAAGCGCCGGGTCGGCTACCTGCCGGAGAACAACCCGCTCTACCTCGAGCAGCGGGTGGCCGACTTCCTGACCTTCGCCTTCCGCGCCCGCGGCTTGCCGCGCGGCGGCCTGCAGCAGGCGCTCGACCGGGTGGTGGCCCAGACCGGGCTCGAGCCGGTGTATCGCCGGCCGATCGCCGAGTGCTCCAAGGGCTTCCGCCAGCGCGTCGGCCTGGCGCAGGCGCTGCTGCACGATCCGCCGCTGCTGATCCTCGATGAGCCGACCAACGGCCTCGACCCGAACCAGGTGGTCGAGATCCGCGAGCTGGTGCGGGCGCTGGGGGAGACCAAGACGGTGGTCCTGACCAGCCACGTCCTGCCCGAGGTCGAGGCCCTGGCCGAGCGCGTGGTCCTGATGCACCGCGGCCTGCTGGTCGCCGACGCGCCGCTCCAGGTGCTGCGGGCCGGGCTGCCGGGCGCCCCGCTGCTGGTGCGGGTGGCGGTCCGCGGCAGCGCCTCCGGGCTGCGCAAGCTGCTCGAGTCGGCCGGGGCGGCGCGGGTCCGGAGCCGCCCGCGTCCCTTCGGCGACCCCGAGCTGGCTGCGGCCGAGGCCGAGCTGGCCGGAGGTTCCGGCGCCCTCGAGGCGCTGGCCGCCGCCGCCGCCGCCGCCGGCCTGCCGCTGCTCGAGCTGGCGCCCCAGGGCCACGACCTCGAGAGCGCCTTCCGCCGCCTGACCGCCGATCCGCTGGAGGTCCCGGCCTGATGCGCGCCCTGGTCATCGCCCGCCGCGAGCTGCTCGCCGCCTTCGACTCGCCGGTCGCCTACCTGGTGCTGGCCCTGGTGCCGGCGCTGACCGCGGCCTTCTTCTTCGTCCTCGGCGGCTTCTTCCAGCAGGGGGTGGCCACGCTGCGCGACTGGTTCGCCTTCCTGCCGCTGCTGCTGATCCCGGTGGCGCCGGCGCTGACGATGCGCCTGTGGTCCGAGGAGTTCCGCTCCGGCACCGAGGAGCTGCTGGCGACCTATCCCTTCCGCCTCCGCGACCTGGTGCTCGGCAAGTTCCTGGGCGCCTGGGGCCTGCTGGCGGTGGCGCTCGGCTTCACCCTCGGCGCGCCGCTCACGGTGGCGCAGCTCGGCGACCTCGACTGGGGGCCGGTGCTCGGCGGCTACCTCGGCGCCCTGCTGCTCGGCGGCGCCTGCATCGCCGTCGGCGCCTTCTTCTCCTCCTGCACCCGCAACCAGGTCGTCGCCTGGCTGCTCGGCGTCGTCGTGCTGCTGGGCTTCAACCTGCTGGCGCCGGCGGCCACCGCCGCCGCGATGCCGGAGCGCCTCGGCCGGGTCCTGTGGTCGCTCGACTTCGGCCGCCGCTTCGCCGACATCGCCCGCGGCGTGATCGCGCTCGAAGACGTGGTCTTCTACGGCGTCGTCACGGCGCTGTTCCTGTGCCTGAACGGCCTGCGCCTGGAGGCGCGGAGGTGGCGGTGAGCGCCCGCGCCCGCCGCGAGGGCCGCGAGCGCCGCACCAGCTCGGCGCTGCTGGTGGCGACCGCCCTGGCGCTGCTGGTGGCGGCCAGCCACTGCGGGCTGCGGCTCGACCTGACCGAGGACCGCCAATTCTCGCTCTCACCGGCCACCGAGGCGGTCCTCGAGGTCCTCGAGGGCCGCCTCCAGGGCAAGGTCCACTTCAACCGCGGCATCGAGGGCCGCCAGTCGCTTCTTGCGTGGCGGCTCGGGACGCACAACTTCCCCGAGGCAGGCCCAGGCGGCACCGGCGGCGAAGGTGCTGGCAAGAAACACGGTCCGGCGCGGAGCGCGTCCGTCGC
>JACNJP010000468.1 GCA_014382465.1 Planctomycetota bacterium | reverse complement strand
GGAGGCGTGGTAGAGGACGTGGCCGAGGTAGCGGATGCGGCCGACGCAGCTGTGGAAGCAGGCCGGCGCCTGCTGGGTCTCGACCCGCGGGTAGCACAGGATGCACTTCTCCGACTTGCCGGTGGCCCAGTTGAAGTAGACCTTCTTGTAGGGGCAGGCCGGCACGCACGAGCGCCAGGCGCGGCAGCGCTCCTGGTTGAGCAGCACGATGCCGTCCTCGCCGCGCTTGTAGAGCGCGCCCGAGGGGCACGAGGCTACGCAGGCCGGGTTGAGGCAGTGGTTGCAGATCCGCGGCAGGTAGAAGAAGGCCAGCCGCTGGATCTCGAACATCTGCTGGCGGACCTCCTCGGGCAGGCCGTCGAGGTTGACGTCGTTGGCGGCGTAGAGCTCCGAGCCGCCCAGGTCGTCGTCCCAGTTGGGCCCGGCCTCGATGTCGATGTACTCCCCCGTGACCATCGAGATCGGCTTGGCGGTCGGCTGGTCGTCGCCCTCGGGGGCGTTGAACAGGTCCTCGTAGCGGTAGGTCCAGGGCTCGTAGTAGTCGTCCATGCTGGGCATGGACGGGTTGTGGAAGATGTTCGGGATGATGCGCGCCTTGCCGGTCGAGCGCAGCCGCAGCTTGCCGTCCTTCAATTCCCAGCCGCCGCGGTACTTCTCCTGGTCCTCCCAACGCGAGGGGTAGCCGGTGCCCGGCTTGGTCTCGACGTTGTTCCACCACATGTACTCGGTGCCCTCGCGGTCGGTCCAGATGTTCTTGCAGGCGATGCTGCAGGTGTGGCAGCCGATGCACTTGTCCAGGTGGAAGACCAGTGAGATCTGTGAGCGAACGTCCATGTCGGTTCTCCTTCTCCGCCCTTACCAGATGAGTTCGGGGAGCTTGCGGACCAGGATGTGCGTGTCCCGGTTGCAGCCGATCGGTCCCCAGTAGTTGAAGTGGTAGGTGAACTGGCCGTAGCCGCCGACCATCAGGTTCGGCTTCAGGCGCGTCCGCGTCAGGCTGTTGTGGCCGCCGGCGCGGCGCTTGCCCCGCAGCGGCGACTTCGGCACCGAGTAGGTCCGCTCGGGCGAGTGGTAGATGATGCAGATTCCGCGCGGGATCCGGGCGCTGACGGCCGCCCGCGTCACCACCACGCCGTGGTCGTTGTGGACCTCGACCCAGTCGTTGTCGTTGACGGCGATCTCGGCCGCGTCCTTGTCGTTGATCCAGAACGGCTCGACGCCGCGCGACAGCGTCGTCATGCGGTGGTTGTCGCCGTAGGTCGAGTGGATGTGCCACTTGCCGTGCGGCGTCAGGTAGTTGAGCCGCAGGGTCGGGCCGACCTCCTCGCTGAAGCGCAGGTCGGAGTAGTCGGCCGGCGCCGGCTTGGGCTTGTAGGTCGGCAGGTGCTCGCCGAACTGGATGTAGCCGGGGTGGTCGAGGTAGAAGTGCTGGCGGCCGGTCAGGGTCCGCCACGGCACCATTCGCTCCTTGTTGTAGGTGAAGGGCGAGTAGGTGCGGCCGTCCTCGATCAGCGCCGACCACATCGGGCTGTTGTGGAGGCGGCGCGGCTGGGCCTGGAGGTCGGTGAAGCTCAGGCGCACCGAGCGCGACTTCTCGGCCAGGTCGGCCAGCTTCAGGCCGGTCTTCTCCTCCATGCCCTTGTAGGAGCGCCAGGCGAGCTCGCCGTTGGTCACCGAGGCCAGGTGGAGGATGGTGTTGCAGACCTCGCGGCCGTAGCGCAGCGACGGGTAGGCCTGGCCGTCCCACTTCTGGGTCGGGCCGTCCTCGAGCATCTTGTCGTAGAAGTCATCGATGGCGTAGTGGGTGCCGTGGGCCCCCAGGCCGCCGTCGCGGGCCTTGCGGCCGAAGCTGATGTACTGCTGGTAGAGGTTGGCGTAGTCGCGCTCCACCACCTTGAAGTTCGGCATGGTCTTGCCGGGGATCGCCTCGCACTGGCCCTTGTCCCAGTCGAGCATCTGCGGCTGGGCGATCTCGGCGGCGGTGTCATGCGCCAGCGGCAGCGCCACCACGTCCTTGACCTTGTCCGGGAAGTGCTTGGCGGCCAGCTCCGAGAAGCTCTTGGCGATCTCGGCGAAGATGTCCCAGTCCGACTTCGACTCCCAGCACGGCGGCACCGCCTCGCTCAGCGGGTGGATGAAGGTGTGCATGTCGGTCGAGTTGAGGTCGTCCTTCTCGTACCAGGTGGCCGCCGGCAGCACGATGTCGGAGTAGAGCGCCGAGGTGTCCATGCGGAAGTTCAGGTCCACCACCAGGTCCATCTTCCCGGTCGGCGCCTTCTCCAGGAACTCGACCGTCTTGACCTGGCCCTTGGCCAGCTCCTCGGCGATCTTGTTGTGGTGGGTGCCGAGGTAGTGGTCGAGGAAGTACTCGTGGCCCTTGGCCGAGCTCATCAGGGCGTTGCCGCGCCAGATGAACCACAGCCGCGGCCAGCACTCCTCGTGGTCCGGCTTCTCGATCGCGAACTTCAGCTCCTTCGACTTCAGCTTGTCGACGGTCCAGCGGACGATGGCGTCGTCGTCCTCGGCGCCGTCGGCGATCGCGTCCTGTGCCAGCTTGAGCGGGCTGCGGTCGAACTGGGGGTAGAACGGCAGCCAGCCGTTCTTGACCGCCCGCACGTTGGCGTCGATGGTGTGGCCCTCGGCCAGGCTGCCCTCGGGCTGGTTCGGCGGCACCGTGTGGTAGTCGCGGAAGCTGCGCTCGTAGCGCCACTGGTCGGTGTTGACGTAGTGCCAGCTGGGCGCGTTCTGCAGCCGCGAGGCCGGGTACCAGTCCTTGGCGAAGGCGATGTTGCCCCACGGCTCGCCCGGCGCCAGCTTCTCCTGGCCGACGTAGTGGGCCAGGCCGCCGCCGTTGACGCCCACGCAGCCGCAGAACATCAGGGCGTGGATCGCCGCCCGGTACATCAGGTTGGCGTGGTACCAGTGGTTGATGCCGGCGCCGATGATCACGGTGCACTTGCCGTTGGTGTGCTCGGCGGTGCTGGCCCACTCGCGGGCGAACTTGATCAGGGTCCTGCGGTCGATGCCGGTGTAGCGCTCGGCCCAGGCCGGGGTGTAGGTGGCGTCGGCGTCGTCGTAGTCGGCCGGGTACTGGCCGCCGAGGCCGCGGTCGACGCCGTACTGGGCCATCAGCAGGTCGTAGACGGTGGCCACGGTGACCTCGCCGTCGGCGGTCCGGACCTTGCGCACCGGCACCTCGCGGTGGACCGACTGGCCCTCGGCGAAGTCGTCCAGGCGCACGCTGGCGACCCCCTGGTTGGCCTCGAGGAAGCTCAGCTCGGCGTCGATGGCGCTGCCGTCCTTGCCGTCCTGCGGCAGCATGTTCCACTTGCCCTTCTCGCCCCAGCGGTGGCCGACGGAGCCCATCGGCATCTTCGGCCGGTCGTCGCCGCGGTCCCACTGCAGGAACTTCCACTCGCCGTGCTCCTCGTCGGCGTAGCCCTCGAGGCGGCCGGCGCGCAGCAGCTGGCCGGCCTCCCAGGCGCCGTCGCGCTCGGTCAGCTCGACCAGGAACGGCGAGTCGGTGAACTTCCGGGCGTAGTCGAGGAAGTACGGGGTCTTCTTCTCGTGGTGGTACTCCTTGAGGATGACGTGGTTGACGCCCATCCACCAGGCGCCGTCCTGGCCGGCGTTGAGCGGCACCCACTCGTCGGCGTACTTGGCGACCTGGTTGAAGTCGGGGGCGAAGACGAACATCTTGGAGCCGTTGTGGCGCGCCTCGGCGGCGAAGTGCACGTCCGGGGTCCGCGTCATGTTCAGGTTGGACCCCATCACCGCCAGCATCTTGGCGTGGTACCAGTCGGCCGACTCGTTGACGTCGGTCTGCTCGCCCCAGGTCTCGGGCGAGGCGCTCGGCAGGTCGCAGTACCAGTCGTAGAAGGACAGCGCCATGCCGCCCATGAGCTGCAGCATGCGCGCGCCCGAGGCGTAGCTGATCATCGACATGGCCGGGATCGGCGAGAAGCCGGCGATGCGGTCCGGGCCGTGCTCCTTGATCGTGTGGACCGCCGAGGCCGAGATGATCTCCTTGGCCGTGTCCCAGCTCGAGCGGCGGAAGCCGCCCTTGCCGCGGGCGGTCTGGTAGCGCTTGCGGCGCACCGGGTCGCTCTGGATCGACCTCCAGGCGGCCACCGGGTCGGTGTGCTGGCTCTTGGCCTCCTTCCACAGGTCGAGCAGGGCGCCGCGCACGTAGGGGTACTTCACCCGCAGCGGGCTGTAGAGGTACCACGAGTAGCTGATGCCCCGCTGGCAGCCGCGGGGCTCGTAGGGCGGGATGCCGCTCTCGAGCAGCGGGTAGTCCAGCGCCTGCATCTCCCAGGTGACGATGCCGTCCTTGACGTGGATGTTCCACGAGCACGAGCCGGTGCAGTTCACCCCGTGGGTGCTGCGCACGACCTTGTCGTACTGCCAGCGGTTGCGGTAGAACTCCTCCCAGGCCCGCGTCTTGGGCTCGACCGAGTCGTGGATGTTCGAAAGGGAGCCGTGGCCAGTCATCGCTTGGAGTTCTCCAACATCGGCTTGCGGACGGCGCGGAAGCGGTTGCGCCACGCCAGGTTGAGCAGGAACAGGACGGCCACTCCGAAGAGCGTGCCGGTGGCGACGAAGCCGAAGGAGGCCGCCGAGGTGCGGCCGGTCTCCTTGCCGACCTCGCGCAGGAAGGCGACCAATTGGTTGATCTCGTCGTCGCTGAGCGGGTGGTCGCGGAACACCGGCGTCATCACCAGCGAGGGCGGCGCGCCGAGCCACCCGGTCAGTGCCGCCTGGCCGTTCAGCCGCGCGTAGGCCTCGGTCAGGTCGGGGCCCAGCCGGCCGCCGCCGAAGTAAGGCACGGTGGCGACCGAGTGGCAGCCCAGGCAGGACGGTCCGCCGCCGCTGAGCGGCACCTGGCCGAGGAACAAGCGCCGGCCCTGCTCGATCATGGCGTCGGTGAGCAGCACCTGGGTTGCGGCGCCCCGGAACTGCGAGCGCTCGAGCCTGGATTCGGCCTCGATCAGGTCGAGCAGCAGCTCGGCCATCGCCGGCGTGATGCCGGCGGCCGGCACCATCGGCACCATCTTGGCCTCCTGCAGGATCTTCTGGGCGTAGTCGTCGCCGCTGGCGATCACCCCCGCCGGATCGACGATGAACTTCGCCAGCCAGGCGCGGTCCTGACGGAGGGTGACGTCCTTCAGGTCGGGGCCGACCAGGCGGCCGCCGCCGATGGTGTGGCAGGCGGTGCAGTTGGACTTGAAGAAGATCTCGGCCTCCGGCGTCGAACCCTGCGCCAGGAGGGGCGGGGCGAGCAGGGCGGCGAGCAGGAAGGGAAGCGGCTTTCGGAGCACGGGCGGGACCTCGCGAGCGGGTTCGCCCCCTGAAGGCAAGGACCGTGCCGCGCCGGCGCGGGCAGGCAGGGCCCAGGGGCGGCCGCCCGGGGGCCCCCCGCGCCGGCGGCGGTTCCCCCGGGGGGGACCCCCCGCGGGCCGCGCCCCGGTGCGCCCTCTGCACGCGCCCCCTCGCGCACCCC
>JACNJP010000443.1 GCA_014382465.1 Planctomycetota bacterium | reverse complement strand
CGCGCTGAGCCCGCAACATACTCCTGCCCCGCCGCCGGCCCGACGCCCGGCGGCGTTTCCTAATGCCCCGAGGGTGTTGATCGCCGTCCGCCTCCTGCAGGCGCCGGGGCTCCTGCAGCCGGCGCCGCCGGCCGGGATCGCGCCCGACCCGGAATACGCGCTGAGCTTCCAGGATCTGCTGGCGGCGGGCCGCCTCGACCTGGAGCAGGTGGACGCCCTTCGGCCGAGCAGCCCGGCCCAGGTCCAGGTCCTCGTCGAGGCGCTCACCGTCGGCTCGCCGGTGGAGGTTCGCGCCGCTGCCCTCCTCAGCGCCGGCACAACTGCCGACTCCCCGCTTGCCATGGCCGCCCTCCACGGGGCTTGGAACACCCGGGACGAGGGCGCCGCCCTGGCCGCCCTGCTCGCCCCCCTGGCCTTCCCGGCCGCCGGCTGGCCAGCCCTCGCCTGGATCTCCCTCGACCCCGAGCGGCCCATCGCCGTCCGCGCCACCGCCACCGGTCGCCTGCTTCGCTCCGGCTGCCGCGGCGCCTGGCCGGTGGCTCGCTCCCTCCTCCGAACCGGAACGGCTTTCGACGAGCAGGCGCCGTGGGCCGACTGGAACCGGCTCGGGCGCTATGAACTGCCCAAGCGGCTGCTGGTGCTCGACCTGGATGCCTGGTTCGCCGAGGTCGGAGAGGCCGGCTCAGGCTTCGAACCGAACGCCGCCTGGCAGGTCCAGGTCGAACAGCTCCAAGCCCTCGAACCGCGGATCCAGGGCCTGCTCGCCCGGACCGCGCCGCTGCGGGACGAGGGCCTCGCGACCGGGGTGGCCGCCCTCCTGCGCTACCAAGGCCCCTCCGAGGAGCGCGCCTGCCGGGCCGCCGCCTTGCTGGTCCCGCACGCCTCCGCCACCCTCCAGCTCGCCTTGACCAAGCGGGATGCGGCGCTGGTCTACGCCGCCCGGCGCAGCCTGGAACTCATCCCGCGCTGAGCGTCTGGGTCAGGGGTAGATCCGCTGCAGGGTGCGCGGGAAGGGGATGCACTCCCGCACGTGTTCGACTCCGGAGAGCCAGGAGACCGTCCGCTCCAGGCCGATGCCGAATCCCCCGTGGGGAACGCTGCCGTAGCGGCGGAGGTCGAGGAACCACTCGAAGGCCTCCTGGGGCAGCTCGTGGGCCTGGATCCGCTCCAGCAAGGCCCCGAGGTCGTCCTCGCGCACCGAGCCGCCGACGATCTCGCCGGCGGTCGGGGCGATGATGTCGACGCCGAGCGCCAGTGAAGGATCCTCGGGATCCCGCTTCATGTAGAAAGCCTTCACCTCGGCCGGCCAGTGGGTGACCATGACCGGGCAGCCGAAGTGCTCGCCGAGGGCCGTCTCGTCGGGCGCGCCGAGGTCGTCGCCGCGGGCGAAGTCGGACTCGCAGCGGCCTTCCTGCTGCCACTCCAGGAGCAGGTCGGCGGCCTCGTGGTAGCGCAGCCGCGGGAAGTCGCGGTCCCAGCCGCGCAGCACCTCGGGGTCGCGCTCCAGGTCGGCCAGGTCCTGCGCCCCGTGGACCAGCAGGTGGCGGATGGTGTGGCGGATCATGCCCTCGGCGAGGTCGCAGACCTCGTCCAGCCCGGCGAACGCGATCTCCGGCTCGAGCATCCAGAACTCGGTCAGGTGCCGCCGCGTCTTCGACTTCTCGGCCCGGAACACCGGACCGAAGCAGTAGACCTTGCCGAGCGCCATGGCGCTGGCTTCGGCGTAGAGCTGGCCCGACTGCGTGAGGAAGGCCTCCTCGCCGAAGTAGTCGGTCTTGAACAGGGTCGAGGTGCCCTCGCAGGCATTCGGCGTGAACATCGGCGAGTCGACGCAGAAGTAACCCTGGCCGTCGAGGTAGCCGCGGAAGGCCTGGATCACCCGGTGGCGCAAGCGGAGCAGCGCCATCTGGCGCTTGCTGCGCAGCCACAGGTGGCGGTGGTCCATCAGGAAGCCGGGCCCGTGCTCCTTCTTCGTGATCGGGTATGGCTCGGCGATCTGGTGGACCCTGAGGCTGGCGACCTTCAGCTCGGCGCCGCCCGGGGCGCGTTCGTCGGCCTTCACCTCCCCCACGACCTCGAACGAGGACTCCTGGGTCAGGGCCTTGGCGGCCTCGAACTGTTCCTCCCCGACCTCGCTCCTGAGCACCACCGCCTGGCAGATGCCGCTGCCGTCGCGGAGCAGCAGGAAGATCAGCTTGCCCTTGCCGCGGGAGTTGAAGAGCCAGCCCCGCAGCCGGACCGTCTGGCCGTCGTGCTGGAGCAGGTCGGAGACGCGCACGTCGCGCGGGGAGAGGTCAGCCATCTATCTTCCAACCGGGCTCAGGGGAACATCGTGTAGGAGGGGGACAGGTCGACGCCGACCACCCGCTCGTTCTCCACCTGGACGGTGCCGAGGATGCGCAGGCCGCGACGGCGGCACTCGACCCGGATCTTGGTGGGGTTGGAGACCAGGTCCTGGTCCTCCTCGAGGACGTTGATGGCCTCGTAGCCCTCCTCACGGAGATGGCGCTGCACCGCCGCCCGGATCCGGATCGGCAGCTCGGGCTCCGGGCTGGCTTCCTCAACCACCACCGGCACCGCCACCAGATCCTCGACCCGCTGCAGGGCGTCCCGGATGCTCTCGAGCTCCTCGCGGACCTGGTCCGGATCGAAGTGCTCGATCACCCGAGCGAGGGCCTGGAGCCGGTCCGGGACCAGCGAGAGCGGCGCGAATTCGTCCAACCGCTCCTCAAGCTCGCGCAAGCGGCCGCGCAGCCACCAGGTGGCGGAGGCGCCGCCCGCGATGACCAGGAGCAGCAGGACGAGGAGGAGCGTGTCCACGGCGATCCGGGCGGGCCACAGGGCCGCCTGGCCGGACAGTCTACGATGTCGCCGCCGATGGTCGCCCGCCTCCTGTTCGCCGGGGTCTTCGCCCTGATTTGCCTGCCGTTGTTCCTGCTGCCGGCCGACCCGGCGACGCGTCAGGGCTTGGCTCTCGGTCGCCCGGGGACCGGCGCGCTGCAACAGGCCTTCCCGGACGGCCCGCCTGCCTCGCTCGAGATCCGTCCGGGCACCGGCGCCACCCCCTTCGGCCCTGACCACCGGGATGCGCTGCTGCGGCTGTCGCCGACCGGCGCCCTGGAGGTCCTCGCCGACGGCCACCTGCGCCTGGTCGCCCGACCCGGAGGGGACCCGGTCCAGCTCGAGATCCAGGTCGATCGCGCCGGCCGTGAGCTGACCCTGATCGGCGCCGACGGTGAGGCCGTCTCGAGGGCGCGGATCGGCTCGCGAAGCGCCTTGCTGGCGCCGTTGCTGGCGATCCTCCTGGCCTTCCTGACCCGCAACACGCTGCTCTCGCTGGGCCTGGGGATCCTGCTCGGCGGCTTCCTGCTGGTGCCGGCGGGGGCGCCCTTCACCGAGGCCTTCCGCATCCTGTTCGACGACATCCTGTGGCAGAAGGTGATCCAGGACTCCTTCAAGGCCTACATCCTCGGCTTCGTCTTCCTGCTCTCGGCGACCGTGGCGGTGATCACCCGCATGGGCGGGATCGACGGCATGGTGCAGGCCCTGGTGCGCTTCGCCCGCACCTCGCGCGGCGCCCAGGCGGTTGCCTATTTCCTCGGCATCGGGATCTTCTTCGACGACTACGCCAACACCATCGTCGTCGGCAACAGCGCCGGCCCGCTGTTCGACCGCATGAAGGTCAGCCGGGCCAAGCTCTCGTACATCGTCGACAGCACCGCGGCGCCGGTGGCCGGGGTGGCGGTGCTGAGCACCTGGGTCGCCTACCAGATTTCGACCTACGCGCCCCAGCTGCCGGCCATCGGCATGTCGCCGGAGCAGGGCTACGCCCTCTTCCTCGAGACCATCCCGTTCCGCTTCTATTGCTTGTTCGCGCTCCTGATGGTCGGCCTGACGATCTTCCTGAAGCGGGAGATCGGCCCGATGGCCAAGGCCGAGGCCGCCGCCCGCGCCGGCCACAGCGACGCGCTCGAGGCCAAGGCCGGAAGCTGGTCGCGGGTGGAGCGAGCCCCGTGGACGCTCTCGCGCTGGGAGAACGGCGTGCTGCCGCTGCTGTTCCTGCTCGGGGTGACCGCCTGGCGCCTGTACTCGCTGGGCGCCGCGGCGGTCGACCCCGCGGAGGCGGCGGCCATCCGCGCCGAAGGGGCGGGCGCCTGGATCCGGACCGTCCTGTCCGAGACCGACAGCTCGCGGGCGATCTTCGACGGCTCGGCGGCCGCCCTCCTGGTCGCGGTGCTCCTGGCCCTAGGCCGCCGCCAGCTCGGCCCGGCCGAGGTCGCTCGCACCACCGCCAAGGGCCTCGGCGCGCTGCTCAAGGACGCCATTCTTGTGCTGGTGATGGCCTGGAGCATCGGCGAGATCTGCACCCGCCTGGACACCGCCGGTTACCTCGTGGCGGTGTTCTCCAACATGCTCGATCCGGCCTGGCTGCCGCTGATCCTGTTCGTCGCCGCCTGCTTCGTCGCCTTCGCCACCGGCTCCTCCTGGACGACGATGGCAATCCTCCAGCCCAACGTGGTCCTGCTGGCCGACCGCCTGGGCGAAGGGAGCGCCCTCGGCAGCCACGGCCTGCTGGTGCTGTCGATCGGCGCCGTCCTCGAAGGCGCCATCTTCGGCGACCACTGCTCGCCGATCAGCGACACCACCATCCTCTCCTCGGCCGCCTCGCGCGTGCGCCACATCGACCACGTCCGCACCCAGGCGCCTTACGCCCTGATCTGCGCCGGGGTGGCGCTGCTGGTCGGCTACGCGCCGGTCTCCTTCCTCGGCCTGTCGCCGTGGCTGGCGCTGGCCGCCGGCCTCGCGACGATGGTCGCGCTGCTGCTGTGGCTCGGCAAGGACCCGGACAAGCTCGCCGCCCCGGAGGCCGCGCCCTGAGTCAGCGGCCCGCTCGGCGCAACGCCAGGGCGAGGAGATACAGCCCGAGGCCGACGGCCGCCAGGCCCCGGGATGCTTCTCGCCAGGCCACCGGCGCCGGCGGACGCCCTTGCCAGCCGGCCGCGATCGCCTGCGGCGCGCACTCGATCCACGGCCGCGGCTGGTGCCAGCCGCGATAGGCGGCGGCGAAGCTCCGCCCGATCGAGGCCACGGCGTCCAGCTCCGGGAGGACCGCGAAGGGATCCTCCGCGAATCCGAACGGGGCGCCGGCAGCGCCGAAGCGGACCCGGAACTCCGGGCCGGCCGCCGGAGCGGCGTCGCCCTCTCGGGCGGGTTCACAGCCGGGCCAGCAGGCCCGCAGCGCGTCCTCCCAGCGCCGGTCCGCGGCTTCCGGCAGCAGGAAACGGACCGGGGCCGCAAGGACCCAGCGGTCGTCCTGGGGCTGGTCGTCCTCGACCGTCCCGTCCCCCAGGAACAGCCTGAATTCGGGCCCAGGGAGGGGCGGTTGCAGTTCCAGAACCCCGCCGGGTCCCACCAGCGGAAGCGGCTCCGCCAGACCGCTCAGGGGGAGCCCCCCGCCACCCCCCCAGCCCGCCCAGCGCACCTGCAACCCCCCCCCCCCCCGCCACCCGC
>JACNJP010000136.1 GCA_014382465.1 Planctomycetota bacterium | reverse complement strand
CGAGGTCCTGTTCGATTTGCTCGGCCGCCTGGCGACCTCGGAGCTCGAAGCCGGCGGCGTGTTCCACATCGGCGGCTGCGAGCCGGTCGACCGCCACCGCCTCGGTCTGCGGGTGTGCTCGGCCGCCAAGGCACCGCCCGCCTTCGACTTCGCCCTGGCCGCGGAGCTGGCGCCCGAGCGGCCGCGGCGGCTGATCCTGCGGTGCGACCGCGCGCGCTGGGAATTGGGATGGCGGGCCCCGGATCTGCGACAATCCCTGGCTCGACGGTTCCCCACCGCACCATGAACGAGACCCAGCAGAGCCTCCCGAGCCGCTTCGCCCCGGGCGAGATCGAGCAGCCGATCTACCAGTCCTGGCTGGACAGCGGCCTGATGACGCCGCCCGCCGAGGACAGCGGCCGGCCGACCTTCACCATCATGATCCCGCCGCCCAACGTCACGGGCGTCCTGCACATGGGCCACGCGCTCAACAACACCATGCAGGACATCGTGGCGCGCCAGCGCCGCATGGCCGGCTACGACGTGCTGTGGCTGCCGGGCACCGACCACGCCGGCATCGCCACCCAGGCGGTGGTCGAGAAGAAGCTGCTCCAGGAGCGCGGCCTGACCCGCCAGGAGCTCGGCCGCGAGGCCTTCCTGGCCGAGGTCTGGGACTGGAAGGAGCGCCACGGCAACACCATCCTCGAGCAGCTCAAACGCCTCGGCGCCAGCTGCGACTGGTCGCGGACCAAGTTCACGCTCGACGAGGACATGTCGCGGGCGGTGCGCGAGTCCTTCGTGCGCTTGTGGGAGAAGGGCCTGGTCTACCGCGGCGCCCGGCTGGTGAATTGGGACTGCAAGCTGCAGACCGCGGTCTCCGATGACGAGATCGAGTACGTCCAGCGCAAGGGCAAGCTGTGGTACCTGCGCTATCCGGTGCAGGGCCAGCCCGGCCGCCACCTGACCGTCGCCACCACCCGGCCCGAGACCATGCTCGGCGACACCGGCGTCGCGGTGCACCCCGACGACCCGCGCTTCCGCGACCTGGTGGGGAAGACCCTGCGGCTGCCGATCGTGGAGCGCGAGATCAAGGTCATTTCCGACGACTCGGTCGAGGCCGGCTTCGGCACCGGCGCGGTCAAGGTGACGCCGGGCCACGACCCGGCCGACTACGAGCGCGGCGCCCGCCACGGCCTCGAGATCATCAACATCCTCGAGAGCGACGGCAGGCTGAACGAGAACGCCGGGCCCTTCGCCGGCATGACGCGCGAGGCCGCGCGCGAGGCGGTGGTGGCCTGGTTCGAGGAGCGCGAGCTGCTCGAGCGGGTCGAGGAGATCACCCACAACGTGACGATCTCCGACCGCTCCAAGACGCCGATCGAGCCGCTGGTCTCGGAGCAGTGGTTCGTGCGCATGGAGCCGATGGCCAAGCCGGCGATCGACGCCCTGGCGACCGGCGCCCTGCGCATTCAGCCCGAACGCTGGACCAAGGTCTACCTCGACTGGCTCGAGAACGTGCGCGACTGGTGCATCTCGCGCCAGCTCTGGTGGGGGCACCGCATCCCGGTCTGGTACGACGAGGACGGCGCCCCGGTGGCCTCGGTCGAGGACCTCACGGTCGGTCAGCCGCACCCGGACACCGGCAAGCCGATCGTCCGCCAGGACGACGACGTCCTCGACACCTGGGCCTCCTCCTGGCTGTGGCCCTTCGCCACCCTCGGCTGGCCGGAGCAGAGCGCCGACCTGGCGCGCTTCTACCCGACCCAGTTCCTGTCGACCGCCCGCGACATCATCTACCTGTGGGTGGCCCGCATGGTCATGGCCGGCTACGAGTTCATGGACGACCGCCCCGAGGCCGAGCGCTGCCCGTTCTCGACCTGTTACATCCACGCCAACGTGCTGGACGCCAAGGGCAAGCGGATGTCGAAGTCGGCCGGCAACGGCATCGACCCGGTCGACATGATCGAGAAGTACGGCGCCGACGCGGTGCGCTACTCGCTGATGATCCTGACCCGCGAGGGCCAGGACGTGAAGCTGGCCGAGAACCGCTTCGACCTCGGCCAGCGCTTCTGCAACAAGATCTGGAACGCGGCCCGCTTCGTCTTGGGCCACCTCGATGGCGAGGTCGCCGACGAGGAGGCCGGGGCCCTCGAGGACCGCTGGATCCGCTCGCGGCTGGCGGCGGCCGCCGAGGAGACCACCGGTGGCCTGGAGGGCTACCACTTCCACGACGCCGCCCAGGGCCTCTATCGCTTCGTCTGGGACGAGTTCTGCGACTGGTACGTCGAGGCGGTCAAGCTGCGCCTGCGAGCGGCGGAGGACGCCGGGCCGGGCACCCCGGAGGCCGCCGAGGCGGCCCGGGTGCGCCGCACCCTCGGTGCCACCTTGTCCGCCCTCCTACGCCTGCTCCATCCCTACACGCCGTTCCTGACCGAGGCGCTGTGGGCCCACTTGCCCGAGACCTTCCGCCAGGGCCAGGCGCTGATCATGGACGCCCCCTGGCCGCGCCAGGCCGGCCGCCGCGACGCCGAGGCCGAGGCCGGCTTCCGCCGCCTCCAGGACGCCGTGCGCGGCTTCCGCAACGTCCGCGCCCTGCTCGAGATCCCGGTCACCGAGCGTCCCACCGGCACCATCGGCCTCGACCCGGACCAGCCGGCCCAGGACTTCGAGATCGGCGGCGACCTGGTCCGCTTCCTCGCCGCCCTCGGCGAACTGAAGGTCGGTCGCGGCGGCCTCGAGGTGCCTGCGCCCTGCGGCACCGACGTCTTCGAGGCCGGCTCGGTCTTCCTGCCGGTGCCCGAGGGCACCGACCTGGGACAACTGCGCGGCTCCCTCGGGAAGAAGCAGCAGAAGGTCGAGGCCGGCATCCGCGGCATCGAGCAGAAGCTCGGCAACCAGCGCTTCCTCCAGAACGCCGAGCCCGAGGTGGTCGACTCCGAGCGGCTCCGGCTCGAGGACCTGCGCCGCGAGGCCGCCACCCTGTGCCAGAACTTGGCCTTTTTGGACTGAGGCGGACCGGATTCGGCGGCCGCGTGCGGCCTCGCGGCCTATATTCGAGCCATGGACGCCTGGGTCCCGCTGTTCCGCGGCTCGCTCTCCGAGGTGCTGGTCGTGCGCTGCCGGCTGGAGGCGGAGGGCTTCCCGGTCCTGGTCCGCGACGAGGTCATGAAGGTCGTCGACCCCTTCATCACCGGCATGCAGCCCCTGCTGGTCGAGCTGATGGTCAGGCGGGAGGACGCCGCGGAGGCCAGGACCTGCTTGGCGGCGTGTCTCGGGTCAGGAGCCGAGGGGCGGCCCTGAGAATCCGGCCCCGTTGGGTGGCCCCATCCGCCAGGATGGCGCGCCTAAACGAAGGCAGATGAAAGGCTTGCGGGCGCCGGGTCCACCAGGGTCAGCCCCAGGCGGGGATTTTCTGCGGACACCGCTTCCGGCCCAGGCCTTGGGGAGAACCGAGGGCCAGCGAACGGGGCCGGCTTCCCGGGCTCCCTATTCCGGCACCTTCACCGAGTAGGACGTCCCGTCCCAGTAGCCCTTCGCGACCATCTCCTCGGCCTTCAGCGGCACCAGCGGCAGGCTGAAGTTGAAGGCCTTCCTGCCGTTCGGGTCGGCGACGCGGAACTCGAAGTCGAGGGCCCCCGAGACCAGGTTGACGGTGACCTCGTGCTTGGCCTTGCTGAAAGTGCCCATGAGCGGCTTCTTCTTCAGGGGCACGGCGGCGACGATGACGTTGTTCTCGTCGACCAGGGCCAAGTACTCGGTCTTGGGCAGCAGCTGGAGGCCGGCGAAATCGGCGCCCACGCGCTCCTCGTCCTTCTTGGCCCCCTTCGGCGCCTTCTCCATCAGCTCGGCGGGCAGGCTCGCGCCCAGGGCGATGATGGTCTTGTCCTCGAGCGGCGGCAGGTAGGCCAGGACGTAGGTGCCGGCGGTGACGTTCGGGGTCGCCAGGGCGACGGTGGTGGTCAGGATGCCGACCGGCACCGGGTTGTCCTCGGCCTGCTGCTCCAACTTGCCCAACGAGGCGAAGTCGAGCGCGCGCAGCGGCGCGACGGCGATGGCCTCGTAGCCGTCGAAGACGGCGTAGTTCTCGGGCGGGGCGGTCTCCTCCAGGCCCTTGAGCGTCACGGGTGAGCGCGCGGCTCCCACCGGGCCCAGGTCGGCGAGGCGGCGCCGCTCCAGGCCGATGCAGTCCTCCGGGTCGATGGCGTCCTCGGGCAGGGCGTTGAGCACCCTGACGTCGGTGTCGAGGCGGGAGTAGGTCACCAGGTTGGCGCACGGCTGCATGCTCGAGGCGACGCGGAAGCCGACGATCTCGGCCCGGGTGACGGTCATCACGCCTTGGCGGCGGTCGATGCGGGTGCCGATGTCGGGGTCCATGAAGCCGCCGCCGCGCACCACCGGCGAGGAGCCGTCGAAGGCCGGCAGCACGGGGTACTTCTTCTTGTCCTTGGCCTTGACCTGGAAGGTCTTGAAGCCCGGCAGCGCCTTGTAACGCGAGTCGGTCCACTCCCAGACGTTGCCCGACATGTCGACGCAGCCGAAGGGCGAGGCGTTCGCCGGCATGGCGTTGACCGGCAGCAACTTGAAGCGCAGGTTGGCCGGCTTGGTGTTGTTGTGGGAGGTCCGGGCGGGGTCGAACTCGGCGCCGTAGGGGAATTCCCGCTCGTCGTCGCCGCGGGCGGCGCGGACCCACTCCTCCTCGGTCGGCAGCCGCAGGCCGGCCCAGCGGCAGTAGGCGCGGGCGTCGGTCTGGCTGATCGCGGTGACCGGCATCAGCGCCTCCTCAGGCGGCATGCGCCACTGCCGCCCCTCCTCCTGCCAGTGGAGGTCCCACCACTTGGCCTTGGCCAGGCCGTTGAAGGTCCAGCGGGGGTCCTTCTTCTGCTCCACGCGGATGAGCTCCTGGAGCTCGGCGGCCTCGAGCACCAGCCAGGTCATCGGCGGCTGGTAGCCGGTGGCCTGGACGAAGCGCAGGTACATCTCGTTGGTGACCTCGGTGGTGCCGATGCGGAAGGCCGCGACGTCGATGGTCGACCGGGGCACCTCGGCGCCGAGGACGCCGGCCAAGGAGGGCTTCTCCTCGATGAGCTCCGTCATCTCTTTCAGGTCGGCGCCGAGCAGGGTCTGGCCGGCGGGGATGTCCACCAGCCCCTGGATCTGGGGGGTGGCGGCGAAGGCGAGGAGGACGGCGGCTTGGATCATGCGCGCGGGCTACGAAGGGGGGGGCCGGCCTACGTGCCGGGCCCGACAGGGTACCGGAAGCCCGGGGAGCGGCCAACCAGGGCCGCCCCGCACCCCCCGGGGCTCCTCTAGACTGTTCGCGCCTCGCGGTTTCCCCCCATGCCCCTGGAAGATCCCGACCACCGCCGCGCCGAGGTTCCCTCCGCCCTCCACGGGGAGCGTCTGGACCGCGCCCTCACCGAGCTGCTCGGCGGCGGCCTGTCGCGCTCCCAGATCACCCGCCGCATCCGCGAGGGTCTGGCGAAGGTCGAGGGCGAGGGGGTGCGGCGCACCGGCCTGCCGGTCGAGGCCGGCCAGCGGCCGGCACTGGCCC
>JACNJP010000467.1 GCA_014382465.1 Planctomycetota bacterium | reverse complement strand
AGCCGGCCTGCCGCCTCTACGGCCGCCCCGGCCGCGCCGCCGCCCGGCCGTGAGTGCGGCCGCGCCGCGGCCTATACTCGCCCCGCGCGGCGGGGGCCCGCCGCGAACCGATGTGCCGCTTCGTCCACTACCTCGGCCGCCCGCTCCGCCTCGGCGCCCTGCTGACCGAGCCGGAGAACTCGCTGATCCACCAGAGCTACGAGTCCCGCGAGCGCGAAGAGCCGCTCAACGGCGACGGCTTCGGCCTCGCCTGGTACGTCGACGGCGAGCCCGAGCCGGCGCTGTTCCGCTCGGTGACCCCGGCCTGGAGCAACCACAACCTGCGCGAGCTGGCGCGGGTCATGAGCAGCTCCTGCGTGCTCGCCCACGTGCGCGCCGCGACCCAGCGCATGGAGGTCAGCGAGGCCAACTGCCACCCCTTCAAGGCCGGCCGGCTCGCCTTCATGCACAACGGCGAGCTGGGCGGCTTCGCCCGGATCCGCCGCGCCCTGCTCGCCGAGCTCAGCGAGGAATCCTTCGCCGGCGTGCGCGGCAGCACCGACTCGGAGCACCTGTTCGCGCTGGTGCTGGACGAGCTGCGCGGCGCCGCTGAGCCGGACTGCGAGCAGCTCGCCGCCGCCCTCGAGAGGGCGGTGGGCCGCGCCCTGACCCTGGTGGCGGAGCACGCGCCGGGGGAGGCCAGCTACCTCAACCTGGTGCTCAGCGACGGCCTCCGCAGCGTCGCCTGCCGCTACGCCACCCACGACCCAAAGGCGGCGCCCAGCCTCTACCTGAGCCGCGGCCGCCGCTACGCCTGCCACGAGAACTCCTGCCGCATGCTCGACCCCGAGGATAGCCACGGCGCGGTGATCGTGGCCTCCGAGTCCTTGAGCCAGGATCCCGGATGGGAGGCGGTGCCGCCCGGCCACCTGGTGATGATCGCGCAGGACCTCAGCGTGCTCCAGCGGCCGCTGAGGCTCGCCGGCGGGGCCTGAACCGGAGGCCAGCAGCGGCCCACGCCATCCTCCCGCCGCTCGCGAGGGCCCGTCGCTGGCACGCCCCTCGCAGCGGCCGCCAGGAGGGCCTCCGCAGGGCCTGCGCTTGACGGCGGCGCCCCCGCGGTATCTTCTATCTCTAGAGGAACGCCCGCCACTTCCTCGCGGTTCCAGGGTTCTACCCGCCCCGGACTGCGCGTGAACGCCTTCCTGCTCCTGTTCCCGGCCCTCGCCCTCGCGGCCCCGCAGCAGCCTCCGCCGGAGGCCGCGGCGCAGGTCCGCGCCGCCTCAGCCCGGATCGACGAGCTGGTCCTGGGGCAGCTCGGGGAGCTCGGCATCCCCCCGGCAGCGCTCTGCGACGACGGCGTCTTCCTGCGGCGCGCTTTCCTCGACCTCACGGGCACCTTGCCGACCTTGGTCGAGGCGCGGCGCTTCCTGACCGACGCGCGCGCCGGCAAGCGCAGCCGCCTGGTCGACGACCTGCTCGCCCGCCCCGAGTTCGCCGACTACTGGGCCATGAAGTGGGGAGACGCCCTGCGGGTCAAGGCGGAGTTCCCGATCAACCTGTGGCCCAACGGGGCCCAGGCCTACCATCGCTGGATCCGCGACAGCATCGAGGACGAGCTGCCCTTCGACCAGTTCGCCCGCGAGCTGCTGACGGCCAGCGGCAGCTGCTACCGGCGACCGGCGGTCAATTTCTTCCGGGCGGTCCAGGGCAAGGATCCGGAGGCGCTGGCGCAGGCGGTGGCCCTGACCTTCCTCGGCGCGCGCTATTCCGCCTGGCCGGACGACCGGCGCGCCGGGCTGGCGGCGGTCTTCTCCCGCCTCGGCTTCAAGGCCACCCGCGAATGGAAGGAGGAGATCGTCTACTTCGACCCCGGCATGCCGGTGGTCGGCTCGGCGCTGCTGCCGGACGGCGCCGAGCTCGTCCTCCACCCCGGCGCGGAGCGGCGGGGGGGCTGCGCCGACTGGCTGATCGCGCCGGAGAAGCCCGGGTGCGGCCGCGTCGCCGCCGACCGGATCTGGGCCGGGCTGCTCGGCCGCGGGGTCGTCCACGAGCTGGACGGCTTCCGTCCCGACAACCCGCCCGCCAACCCGGCGCTGCTCGACTTCCTGGCGGACGAATTCGCCGCCTCGGGCTGGGACCGCAAGTTCCTGCTCCGGGCCATCCTCAACTCCCAGACCTACCAGCGCTCGGCGATCCCCGCCGGCGAACCGGTCGCCGCCGCCGCCCAATTCGCCTGCTACTCGATCCGTCCGCTCGAGGCCGAGGTCCTGGTCGACGCCCTCAACCAGATCACCGGCACCACCGAGAGCTACACCAGCGCCATCCCCGAGCCGTTCACTTTCATCCCGCCGGACGCGCGGGCCCAGGAGCTGCCCGACGGCAGCATCACCAGCCCCTTCCTCGAGCTGTTCGGCCGGCCGCCGCGCGACACCGGCCTCGACTCCGAGCGCAGCCGCGCGCCGACCGCGGCCCAGCGCCTGCACCTGCTGAACTCGAGCCACGTGTGGAACAAGTTCCAGCGCGGCGGCGGGATCCGCGCCCTCGGGCGGGGCGCCAAGGAGCCGGCGAGGCTGGTGGAGGACCTCTACCTGACCTTCCTGTCGCGCTTCCCCACGGCGGGCGAGCGCCAGGTGATCTCCGACTACGCCGCCTCCGGGGTGGCCAACAGCCAGCAGGCCGCCCTCGACCTGGTCTGGGTGCTGCTGAACAGCAGCGAATTCCTCTACCGGCATTGATCATGGATCCGAACCCCAACCCTCCGCTTCCGAGCCGTCGCGCGCTGCTGCGCGGCGGCCTCGGCGCCGCCGCCGGGCTGATGCTGCCGGGCGGGCTGGGCGCCCTGGCCCGTCCGGCGCTGCCGGCGGCCCGCGCCCGCGCCGTGATCCAGGTCTGGCTGTGGGGCGGGCCGTCGCACATCGACACCTTCGACCCCAAGCCCGAGGCCGGCAACGACTACACCGGCCCGCTGACCGGCGCCGCCGGCACCCGCGTGCCCGGCATGCGCCTCGGCGAGCTGATGCCGGAGCTCGGCAAGCAGGCCCACAATTTCTCCCTGATCCGCAGCATGACCCACGGCGTGCAGGCGCACGAGACCGCCAGCTACCTGGTCCAGACCGGGCGCGCCGACGCCGAAGGCGTGGTCTTCCCCAACGTCGGCGCGGTGGTCTCGAAGTTCCGCGGCTACGACGCCGGCTACCAGGGGCTGATCCCGCCGTACGTGGTGCTGACGCAGCCGCAGGGGCGCTTCTCGGAGGCCGGCTTCCTCGGCTCGCGCTACAAGCCCTTCGCCACCGGCGGCAACCCCGGAGCGGCGCGCTTCGCCGTCGAGGGCATCGTCGTCGAGGGGGTCTCCGACGAGCGCCAGGTGGCCCGGCGCGAGCTGCTGCACCAGCTCGACGCCCTGACCCGGGCCATGCCCGACCACCCGCAGCTCGAGGCGCTGCGCGGCAGCGAGGACCAGGCTTACGAGCTGATCCTGGGCGACGCCCGCAAGGTCTTCGATCTCGGCCTCGAGCCCGACGACACCCGCGAGCGCTACGGCCGCAACACCTTCGGCCAGTCGTGCCTGGCGGCGCGCCGGCTGGTGGAGAGCGGGGTGCCCTACGTCACGATCAACTCGCAGGGCTGGGACACCCACAAGCAGCACTTCCAGACCATGCGGCGCAAGCTCCCCGAGCTCGACCGCGGCCTGGCGGCGCTGATCGGCGACCTGGCCGACCGCGGGCTGCTCGAGTCGACCATCGTCTGGTGCGGCGGCGAGTTCGGGCGCACGCCCAAGGTGTCGTGGGAGCCGCCGTGGAACGGCGGTCGCGGCCACCACGGCCACGTCTTCTCGACGCTGGTCGCCGGCGGCGGCTTCGAGGGCGGCGTGGTGGTCGGCGAGTCGGACGCCCGCGCCGAGCGGGTCGCCGACCGTCCGGTCCACCCCAACGACCTGATCGCGGCCATCTACGAGCTGCTCGGGGTCGACCCGGACGCCCCGCTGCCGCACCCGCAAGGGCTGGACGTGCGCGTCATGCCGACCGAGAGCGAGGGCGGCCGCCGCCACGGCCGCTTGAAGGAGCTCCTGTGAACGCGCGCGGCCGCCTGCGGGCCGCGCTGGCGCTGGCGGTGCCGCTGCTGGCCGCGGCGCCCTGCCTGGCGGCGCAGCAGGGCGAGCCGCACATCGGCTATGTCTATCCCGCCGGCGCCCAGGCCGGCACCAGCCTGGACGTGTGGGTCGGGGGGCAGTTCCTGCGCGGCGTCGAGACGGCGCGCTTCACCGGCGAGGGCGTCCGCGCCGAGGTCGTCGGCCACTACCGTCCGCTCAACAACCAGCAGCGCGGCGCCCTGCGGCAGAAGCTGCGGCAGCTCAGCCAGCGCGATCCCAAGGCCACCACCGCCCTGGAGCAGACCGAGGCCGAGAAGGATGGCATCACGATCCCGCCGCTGCCGGGCGTGCCCGACCTGGAGGAGCTTGACCGCGAGCAGCTGGCCGCGCTGCAGCGCCGCTACTTCGACCCGCGCGCCCAGCCGAACAGCCAGATCGGCGAGACCGTGGTGCTGCGCCTGCGGCTCGAGCCCGGCGCCGGCACCGGCGCGCGCGAGCTGCGCCTGATCACGCCCGCGGGCGCCTCCAACCCGCTGCGCTTCGAGGTCGGGGCGCTGACCGAGTACCTCGAGGAGGAGCCCAACGACCGCGACGCCGACCGCGGCACCATGAGCTGGCTGCCGGTGGTGGTGAACGGCCAGGTCACGCCGGGCGACGTCGACCGCTTCCGCTTCCACGCCCTCGCCGGGACCCGGCTGGTGGTGGCGGCGCAGGCGCGGGCCTTGATCCCGTACCTGGCCGACGCCGTGCCGGGCTGGTTCCAGGCCACCCTGGCGCTCTACGACGCCGCCGGCCGCGAGCTGGCCTTCGTCGACGACTTCCGCTTCAACCCCGACCCGGTGCTGGCCTACGAGATCCCGCGCAACGGCGAGTACGTGGTCGAGATCCGCGACTCGATCTACCGCGGCCGCGAGGACTTCGTCTACCGGCTGAGCCTCGGCGAGCTGCCCTACCTGACCAGCCTGTTCCCGCTCGGCGGCGCCGCCGGCGAGCGCGCCGCCCTGCGCGTCGGCGGCTGGAACCTGCCGACCGACTGGGTGGTCCTGGAGCGGCTGCGGGAGGAGCCGGGGACCCAGCCGGTGGCGGTGGCGACCGAGCTGGGGCTGACCAACCCGCTGCCCTTCGCCCTCGACGAGCTGCCGGAGCGCCAGGAGCGCGAGCCGAACGGCACCCCCGAGTCGGCCCAGGAGCTGGAGCTGCCGGTGATCGTCAACGGCCGCATCGGCGAGCCCGGCGACCTCGACGTGTTCCGCTTCGAGGGCCGCCCGGGCGACCGGCTGGTGGTCGAGGTGGTGGCGCGGCGGCTCGGATCTCCCTTGGACTCGGGGATCCGCCCGACCGACGCCGACGGGGACCAGCCGGCGGGGGACGGCGGCCCCCAGGGCCCCCGCCCCCGCCCGCTGGCCCACCACCCCCGCCCCACCCTCAGCCCCCACGCGGCGCAGCCCCGCGGCGCACTTCCCAC
>JACNJP010000465.1 GCA_014382465.1 Planctomycetota bacterium | reverse complement strand
AGGGGCGGGGGCGTTGGGGTGCGGACGACCACTCCGGGCCGGGCCTGCCGCGGCAGTACGACCTCGACCGCTTCCGGGTCTGGAACGGCCGCCCGCTGTCCGTCAGCTACCTCAAGCTGGAGTGCGCCCGGGACGTCGAAGTCCTCACCTCCGAGGACGCCGTGACCTGGACCTCGCGCGGACTGTTCCGCTTCCGCTCGGCGCCCGACGACCGCGCCCACCCCGGCGAAGTCTTCGACGTGAGCTGGACGGGCGTGAAGTACATCGCCTTCGACGTGAAGGACTGCTGGGAGCTGATCCAGCCGGGGACGGCGCAGGGCACCTTCAGCGTCAGCTTCTCGGAGCTGCTGTTCCACGGCACGCCGACGCCGTAGCGGGGCAGGGTTCGGGCTAGCCCAGCGCCCGCTTGACCCGCTCGATCAGCTTCCAGGCCTCGATCGGCGGCAGAGCGTTCAGGTCGACTTCCTGCAGCTCGGCCAGTAGGTCCTCGTCGGCGTCCTCGAGCAGGTCGAAGAGGCTGTGTTGGAGCACCTCGGGGGCGGCGACCGGCTGGGGCGCGGCAGTGGCCGGCGCGGCGGAATCGACCGCCGGGGCCGCCGCCTCGTGCCCGGCCAGGATCTTGCGGCTCAAGCCCTCCTCGTCCTTCTCGAGCCGCACCAGCACGTCCTTGGCGCGGTCGAGCACCGCGGGCGGCACGCCGGCCAGCCGCGCCACGTGGATGCCGTAGCTGCGGTCGGTCCCGCCCTCCTCGATGCGGTGCAGGAAGACGATCTCCTCGCCCCACTCGCGCACCGCCACGTTCAGGTTGCGGGCGCGCGCCAGGCTCGCCGCCAAGTCGGTGAGTTGGTGGTAGTGGGTGGCGAACAGGCAGCGCGCCCGCACGCGGTCGTGCACGTGCTCGCACACCGCCCAGGCGATCGCCAGGCCGTCGAAGGTGCTGGTGCCGCGGCCGACCTCGTCGAGCAGCAGCAAACTGCGCTCGCTGGCGTTGCGCAGGATGTTGGCGGTCTCGACCATCTCGACCATGAAGGTCGACTGGCCGCGGGCGATGTCGTCGCCGGTCCCCAGGCGCGTGAAGATGCGGTCGACGATCCCGATGCGCGCGGCGTCGGCCGGGACGAAGCCGCCCATCTGCGCCATCAGGACGATCAGCGCCGTCTGCCGCAGCCAGGTGCTCTTGCCGCTCATGTTGGGGCCGGTCAGCACCACCAGCCGCGAGTCCTCGCCGAGCCGGGCGTCGTTGGGCACGAAGGGGTCCTCGAGCAGCGCCGCCTCGACCACCGGGTGGCGGCCCTCGGTGATCTCGAGCGCCACCGAGTCCTCGACCAGCTCCGGCCGGCAGTAGCGCCGCTCGACCGCCACCCGCGCCAGCCCGGCGTAGACGTCGACCTCGGCGACCGCCGCGGCGGTCTCCAGCAGCGTCGGCACCTCGGCGGCCGCCGCCTCGCGCAGCTCGAGGAAGATCCGGTACTCGAGCTCCTTGGACTTCTCCTCGGCGCCGAGCACCTTGGCCTCGTACTCCTTCAGCTCCGGCGTGATGTAGCGCTCGGCGTTCTTGAGGGTCTGCTTGCGGGTGTAGTCGGCCGGCACCCGGTCGCGCTGGGCGTGGGTGATCTCGAGGTAGTAGCCGAAGACGCGGTTGAAGCCGATCTTGAGCGTCGGGATGCCGGTGCGGGCGATCTCGCGCTCCTGCAGCGCCGCCAGGTAGTCCTTGCCGCCGCGCGCCAGCGCCCGGAGCTCGTCGACCTCGGGCGACCAGCCGGCGCGCACCAGGCCGCCGTCCTTGAGCCCGAGCGGCGCCGGATCGGCCAGCGTGGCGCGGATCCGCTCGGCCAGCGGCACCAGCGGATCGAGCCGCTGCCGCAGGCCGGCCAGGGCCGCGCAGGCGGCCGACGCCAGCTCGCCGCGCAGCGCCGGCACCCGCTCGAGCGCCCCGGCCAGCGCCACCAGGTCGCGCGGGCCGGCGCGCCCCGAGGCGACCTTGCCGGCGGTCCGCTCGAGGTCGCCCATGCCGTCGAGCGCCGCGGCCAGGGCGCGCCGCCGCGCCGTGGACTCGAACAGCTCAGCCACCGCCTCCTGCCGCGCCAGGATCTCGGCCCGCTGGACCAGCGGCTCGAGCAGCCAGTCGCGCAGCATGCGCGCGCCCATCGGCGTCTCGCTGTGGTCGAGCACCGCCAGCAGCGTGCCGTCGCGGCCGCCGTCCTGCTGCGAGCGCACCAGCTCGAGGGTGCGCCGCGTCGCCCGGTCGAGCACCAGGTGGCGGGCCGGCTCGTGGCGCTTCAGGTCGCGGATCTGGCCGAGGGCGCCCTTCTGGGTGTCGCGCAGGTAGTCGAGCAGGGCGCCGCAGCTCGCCAGCAGCGGCGGCTGGTCGTCGACGCCGAAGGGCTCCAGCGTGCGCGCGCCGAGCTGCTCGCGCAGGTCGCGGGCGCCGTTGCGGACGTCGAAGCTCCACGGCGGCCGCAGGGTGACCGGCAGCTCCTCGCGGGCGGCGGCGGCGCGCACCGCGGCCAGCCGGGCGTGGATCTCCGGGCCGCCGTCGGACTCGTGCAGGTCTGGCAGCACCAGCTCGGCCGGCGCGATCCGCGCCAGCTCCTCGGCGAAGCGCTCGGGCGCGGCGGCGGCGCAGCGGAAGGCGCCGGTCGAGAGGTCGGCCCACGCCAGACCGAGCTCGCCGCGGCCGGCGGCGACGTCGACCGCCAGCACGAACAGCGGCTCGGAGCCGACCAGGGCCTCGTCCTCGATCAGGGTGCCCGGGGAGACCACCCGCACGACGTCGCGGTCGACGATGCCCTTGGCGTCCTTGGGGTCCTGGAGCTGCTCGCAGATCGCCACGGTGTGGCCGGCGCGCACCAGCCGCACCAGGTAGCCCTCCATCGCCCGCACCGGCACCCCGGCCATCGGCACCGCGCGCTCCTTGTCGCGGGCGGTCAGGGCCAGGCCGAGCTCCTTGGAGGCCAGTTTGGCGTCGTCGAAGAACAGCTCGTAGAAGTCCCCCATGCGGAAGAAGACCAGCGCCTGCGGGTGCTTCTTCTTGGCGGCGTGGTACTGCCGCATCATGGGCGTCTCCTGGGGACGCTGCTTCAGGGGGGACTTGCCGGCCACGGGGATCCTCGCGGAAAGGGGATTCTACGGCCCCGCGCAGCCCGGCCCCGGCCGCCGCTAGAATGCCCTCCGTACCCGGCCCCCTCCCCACGCGCCGGAGTCTCGTGGTGTGACCGCGCACCGATTCACAGGAGCTCCTCCCCATGGCCCTTCCGAACATCAATTTCTCCGACGACCACCTCCGTCTGCAGGCGGTCGCCAACCAGATCTCCCGTGAGTTCCTGCTGCCCCAGGCGGCCCGGCACGACAAGGACGAGAGCTTCAACGAGGACGGCTTCCAGGCCGCGGTCGACGCCGGCCTGCTGGGCACCTGGATCCCCAAGGCCTACGGCGGCAACGAGCACGGCGTGCTCGGACTGGCGATGGTGGTCGAGGAGTTCTCCAAGGCCGACCCGGCCTTCGGCGTGGCCTTCGCGGTCAACGCCCTCGGCAGCTTCCCGATCATCGTCGGCGGCACCGAGGAGCAGAAGCAGAAGTACCTGCCGCGGGTGGCGAAGGGCAAGGCGGCCTGCGCCTTCGCCCTGAGCGAGAAGTTCGCCGGCTCGGACGCCGGCGGCCTGTCGGTGCGCGGCGACAAGGTCGACGGCGGCTGGAAGATCAACGGCGAGAAGAAGTGGACCACCAACGGCTCGCGCGCCAACATCCTGACCTGCTTCGCGGTCACCGACCCGAGCTCGCGCTCGCGCCGGATCAGCGCCTTCATCGTCGAGAACACCGACCCGGGCTTCTCGATCAAGAAGGTCGAAGACAAGATGGGCATCCGCTCGGTGCCGGTGTGCGAGACCGCCTTCGACGACGTCTTCGTCGCCGACGACCGCCTGATCGGCGGCAGCCCGGGGCTGGGCTTCAAGCACAGCATGATGACCCTCGACCTGGCGCGGCCGGGCGTGGCGGCGCAGGCCGTCGGCACCGCCGCCGGCGCCCTCGAGCTGGCCAACACCTACGCCAACCGCCGAAAGCAGTTCGGCCAGAGCATCGCCAGCTTCCAGATGGTGCAGCAGATGCTCGCCGACATGGCGATGAAGACCGAGGCCGCCCGCTGGCTGGTCTACGCCTGCGCCGCCGCCGCCGACGCCGGCGACATGAAGGCGGTCAACAAGTACGCGGCGATGGCCAAGTGCTTCTCGACCGACGTCGCCGTGGCGGTGGCCACCGACGCCGTGCAGGTCTTCGGCGGCTACGGCTTCATGGAGGACTACCCGATCGCCAAGTTCTACCGCGACGCCAAGATCCTCCAGATCTACGAGGGCACCAACCAGGTCCAGCGGATGGTCATCGCCCGCAACCTGATGAAGGAGGCGGGCCAGTACGACTACCTGAACGACGTGATCCCGCAGGAGGTCCAGGAGACCTACGCCGGCGAGTACGAGATCGCCAACACCTGAGCGGCTGGTGCGATACTGGGGGCCATGACGCGCTCCCTCGTCGCCCCTCGGCGGATCCTGGCTTCCGCCCTCCTCGCAGCCGGCGCCCTGACGGCGCCGGCCTGCGTCATTTCCGCCGGCTCCGACTCGGAGGTCAGCGGCCAGTACGTCAGCCAGACGACGCTCGACCGCATCCAGCCCGGCAAGGACCAAGCCTACGTGCTCGCCCTGATCGGCGAGCCGAGCTCCAAGTCGAAGCTGGACGACGGCACCGAGATCTGGAAGTGGCGCTACGTCGAGAAGAAGCGCACGCGCGGCCACCTGATCTTCATCTTCGACACCGACAGCAAGACCGAGACCCGCCACCTGAGCTACGTCGAGTTCGGCCCGGACGGCATGGTCGTCAAGTCCTGGCAGGACTGACGGCCCGATTGCGGGATCCGGCCTCTCCTGGCAGGCTGGTAGGAGGGCGCGTCCCCTCCGAGGCCGTCTCCTTTCCCCCAGACCCCTGGTCCCGACATGGAACGACTCCTCTGGTTCTTGGCGATCCTGGTCGCCGCCTTCGCCCCCGCCCTCGGCGCCCAAACGGTGGTCAACTCCTGGTCCACCGGCACCACCTTCGCAGGCGGCCTGGACTACGACCCCGCCTCGGGCACGATCTGGGTGGTCGACTCGACCGACGACCTGATCCTGCAATTCGACCGCGCCGGCGTCCTGCTGCAGAGCTGGCCGGCCGGCCCGCCCCCCGGCTCCACGAGCACCGCCGCCCAGCCGATCGGCTGCGCCCTCGACCCCGCCACCGGCAATCTGTGGGTCGCCGATGAAGGGGAGTGGTGCTACGAGCTCGACCCCGCCGGGAACCTGACCGGCCGGAGCTGGAGGACGACTCCCGCGGTGTCCGACGTCTCGAGCGCCGCCTGGGACCCGGTCAACGGCACGATCTGGATCTCCCAGGACAGCGGCACGCGCGTGGCTGTCGGGTTCGACGTCAACGGCGTGGCTCTGCAGGCGTTCTCGCTGGCGGCCGCCGGCCTGGTTGCTCCTGTCGGCGTCGGGCTTCGCGCGGTGAGCCGCCCCCCGTTCCCCGTCGAGGTCGCCGC
>JACNJP010000519.1 GCA_014382465.1 Planctomycetota bacterium | reverse complement strand
CGAGGGGAGGAAAGCGGGGCGGTCAACGGGCAGGTGGGGCGGCGGGTCGAAGCCGGCGGCGCGCAGATGGTGCGCGGCACCCACAGGCTCAACCTGCTGCGGGGCGAGAAGCCCCGGGGAAACGAGTGGTTTCGCGGCCTGGGGCGGTGGCGCCGCAACGGCCGCCTGCTGCCCCAGGTCCCCGCCGGCGCCGCGCTGCGGGCCGAGATGCTCGAGTTCCTGCGCCACCAGCCGCTGGCCCTGCACCGCGCCGACCTGCGGGTGGTCCACGCCTGCTGGGACGACCGCGCGGTCGCCCTCGCCGCGCGCGAGCGGGACGTCGTCACCTTCTTCCACAAGTGCCGCTTGGCGCTGCGCGACCGGCTGCTGCACGAGCCGGACCAATTCCGCCGCTCCCTCAGCCACCAGAACGGCAACCCGGTCTCGGTGCTCACCTCCGGTCTCGAGGCCCCGGTGATCGGCCAGCCCTTCTGGGCCGGCGGCAAGATCCGCCACACCGCGCGTGAAGCCTGGTGGAGCCACTACCGCCACCGGAGCGCCGTCGTCTTTGGCCACTACTGGCGCTCACCGCTGCCCTACACGGCCCTCAAGCCCGTCCCCGGCCCCTTCGGCGCCGGCGGCGGCCGCGAGCCCTACGCGCCCCTGGGACCGCGTCAGAACGCCTGGTGCATCGACTACAGCGTCGGCTACCAGCTCGAGGAGCTCCAGCGCCAGCCGTGGAAGCGCCAGCCGGACTCCCGCCTCGCCGCCCTGCGCTGGCCCGAGGGACAGGTGCTCGCCACGCCTCCCGCCTGAGGATTCACCTTCAAAGGCGGGAGCCCCGAAGGCGGAAAGAGCGACGGATCAACGGGAACGGAGCCGCCGGGCTGGCGGAATCTGGAGGGTCGGCTTCCCGTAGATACAAATCCGAGGCAGATTTTTCCCGCCGGAAGCCGGTGTGGAGCGTCAATGAACAGAGAGCATCGCCGGCGTTTGTCCACGGGATGAGTAGTTTTCTGCCCGCCGGCTTCCGTCTGGTGCTCCGCCAACCAAGTCCGAGAGCCTCTCGGTATCGACAACTTTTAACGCGATCGCTCCTCTCCCGTCTCCCACGACCAACGACCAAGGATACGACGATGAAACTGCTCAGAGCCCTCTCCGGGGGAGCCTTGATCCTCCTGCTTGGCGTCGCCGCTGTGGCGCTCGCCAGTGAGCCGAACGACGGCGATGGCGGCGGCGGAAACACCGTCCGCCTGATTAACCGCGAAGAGGTCAGCGGCCTCGACCTGCCCATCGAGTGGTTCTCCCTTCGCACCCGCCAGGCCGCAGATCCAGGATCTGGGAACTTGGGGAAGGTGCTTACCCAAGACGCCCTGGGAATTGTCCCGGCGGTGATGCCTTCGGTGCTGGCCTCCCTCTCGGTGGAGGGGGTCGGCGCGACGATCGAATTGTCGGCCAAGAGCGGCCTCGCCCTGTACTGGGAGCCCTCTGTCGGCATCCTCGAAGTGAAGAACCTGGCCTTCGAGTTCGGCGCGACCGAGGAGGTCCGAGAAAACGCGAGGATCAAGCAGATGGAGGACAACCTGTCCACCACGGGCCGCCACGGCACCGCTCCGCTCTCTCGAGTCGGACCTCCCGACTGGTGGCGGGCCGCTCCTGCCACCGCCGATCCTCAAGCCCAGTCCAAGGCCCGGGCCACTCAGTCGGGCCTGGGGCTCCTGGAGGTCATCACCTTCCCGAATCCCAGCTCCCGGTTCTCCGCCGGCGGCACCACGAAGGAGGGAGGTGACCCCGACCTGCTCGCCTGGCTCCACGTCGGTGAGGATGAACGCGGCGGCCTCTGGTTCTGGTTCCAAGAGTCCCAGTAGTCACCAAGCCCGACAGCACTCTGCCCCCGGCCCCCCCTCGATCTGACCGGCTTCCAGGACGGGACCAAGCCCCCCTCTTCGGCGTCGTGAGAGCGCTTCGCTCGGTCAGAGCCGAAGAGGGGGGCTTGGTCCCGTCCTGGAAGCCGCTCAGAGCGGAGAGTCCGCCCCAAGGACCACCCGGGCGTCCACCCACAACTCATCGAGCGCATAGAACTCACGAGCCTCAGGGGTGAGCACGTGCACCACGACGTCGCCGAAGTCCACCAGCATCCAGGAGGAGCGGTAGTCGCCTTCGATGCGGCCCTTGGGCCGCTGCTGCTCCTTGGCGACCGCGTTGAGCGCCTCGGCCATGCCGCGGGTCATGCGCGGCGTCTGGGTCGTGATGATCACGAAGTAGTCGGTGATGAAGAGCAGGTCCGCGACCTCGAGGACGCGGACCTGCTCTCCTTTGAGCTCTTCCGCCGCGTGAGCCAGCAGCAGCGCCAGCTCGCGGGAGGACTCGGCCGGGCGGGTGGAGGAGCTCAGTTCTGTTTCCGGACTAGCTGGCGAAGAAGGGCAGCAGCAGCAGGCTGACGACCGACATCAGCTTGATGAGGATGTTCAGGGACGGCCCAGAGGTGTCCTTGAAGGGGTCGCCGACGGTGTCGCCGACCACCGCGGCCTTGTGCGGGTCGCTGCCCTTGCCGCCGTGGTGCCCCTTCTCGATGTACTTCTTGGCGTTGTCCCAGGCGCCGCCGGCGTTGGCCATGAAGATCGCCATCATCACGCCGCCTGCCAGCGAGCCGGCGAGCAGGCCGCCGAGCATCTGCAGGTCGTACATGCCGACCGCGATCGGCGCGGCGATCGCCAGCAGGCCGGGGACGATCATCTCCTTGAGCGAGCCCTTGGTCGAGATCGCCACGCAGGCGGCGTAGTCCGGCTTGCCGGTGCCCTCGAGGATGCCCGGGATCTCGCGGAACTGGCGCCGCACCTCGGCGATCATCGAGTAGGCCGCGCGGCCGACCGCCTGCATGGTCAGGGCGCCGAACAGGAACGGCAGCATGCCGCCGATGAACAGGCCGATGACCACCATCGGCTCGGTGATGTCGAGGCTGAAGTCGGGGCCGACCAGGTGCTTGGCGGTGGTGCCGAAGGCCGAGAAGAAGGCCAGCGCGGTGAGCGCCGCCGAGCCGATTGCGAAGCCCTTGCCGATGGCGGCGGTGGTGTTGCCGACCGCGTCGAGGGCGTCGGTGCGCTCGCGCACCTCGGCGGGCAGCTCGGCCATCTCGGCCATGCCGCCGGCGTTGTCGGCCACCGGGCCGTAGGCGTCGACGCCCAGCGAGATGCCCAGGGTCGAGAGCATGCCGACCGCCGCCAGCGAGATGCCGTAGATGCCGCCGAAGTGGTAGGCGACGCCGATCACCACGCAGATGACCAGGATCGGCAGCGCCGTCGACTTCATGCCGACGCCGAGGCCGCCGATGATGTTGGTCGCGGCGCCGGTCTCCGACTGCTCGGCGATCGACTGCACCGGCTTGTACTCGAAGGCGGTGTAGTACTCGGTGATCTTGCCGATCACCACGCCCGAGGCCAGGCCGGCGGCGATGGCCCAGAACAGGCCCATGCCGGTGTAGGTGCGGTCGCCGTCGATGATGTCGGCGATGCCGTTGGTGAGGAACCAGGCGTAGCCGACCAGGATCACCGAGGCCACCAGCAGGCCGCGGAACAGCGCCGAGTGGATCTTCGACTCGTCGTTGGTGCGGACGAAGAAGGTGCCGACGATCGAGGCGATGATGCCGCCGGCGGCGAGCTGCAGCGGCAGCGTGACCAGCGGCCCGGCGGTGTCGTTGCCGAGCACCATGGCGGCGGCGATGGTCATGGTGGCGATGATCGAGCCGACGTAGGACTCGAACAGGTCGGCGCCCATGCCGGCGACGTCGCCGACGTTGTCGCCGACGTTGTCGGCGATGGTGGCGGGGTTGCGCGGGTCGTCTTCGGGGATGCCGGCCTCGACCTTGCCCACCAGGTCGGCGCCGACGTCGGCCGCCTTGGTGTAGATGCCGCCGCCGACGCGCGCGAACAGCGCGATCGAGGAGGCGCCGAAGCTGAAGCCGAGCACGTTCTGGAGCCCGGCGGCGTCGGTGCCGAACCAGCTGGTGAAGGCCGCGATGCCGAGGACGCCGAGGCCGACGACGGTCATGCCCATCACGGTGCCGCTGGCGAAGGCGATCGTGAGCGCGCCGGACAGCCCGGTGCGCGCCGCCTCGGTGGTCCGCACCGCGGCGCGGGTGGCGGTGTGCATGCCGATCCAGCCGGCCAGCGCCGAGGCGAAGGCGCCGGCGAGGAAGGCGGTGGCGGTCTCCCAGCCGCCGCCGTCGGTCTCGGGCAGCAACTGGAACAGCGCGCCGGCCACGATCACGACGAAGACCGCCAGGATCTGGTATTCGGTGACCAGGAAGGCCTTGGCGCCGTCCTGGATCGCCTTGGCGAGCTCTTGCATCCGCTCGTTGCCGGGCGAAGCGCGCATCACCTTGCGCTGGAACAGGAAGGCGGCGAACAGGGCGACGACGGCGCCGATCCAGGGGAGGTATTGATCCATCAGACGTCGGTCTCAGGGGGGGCCGGGCGCGTTTCTCGATGGGCGGCGCCGGGAAATTTGGCCGAGCATTCTATCCGCTCGACCCGGAATCGTCAGGGGGCCTTCGGCCGTCCGGCTTTCGCCCGGCCAAGCCGTCGTCGGCGCTTCGATCGCTCCGCTTCTGCCGCCGCTGGGCGCGGAGGTGCATCAGGGACCGCAGCCGGCTGCGGCGCTTCCATCCGGAGCGCCACAGCAGGAGGGCGAAGATACTGCCTCCGAGGACCATCAACGGGATCTCCCAGGCGCGCAGGATGGCGCCGGCCTGGTCGAGGTTCTCGGCGAAGTACCAGCCCAGGGCCACCGAGACCGGCACCGTCAGGAGGGCGCCGATCGAGTCCAGGAGCAGGAACTTCCAGTAGCGCATGCCCAGGTTGCCGGCCACCAGGTAGGCCACCATGCGGAAGCCGGGGATGAAGCGGGCCAGGAAGACCGCCTTGGTGCCCTCGCGGGTGAAGCGCCGGTTGAAGCGCGCCCGCTGCTTCAGGCCGAGGTGCCTGCGGAGGATGGGCCAGTTGTAAACCCTTTCTCCAGCGGTCATTCCGAGGAAATAGATGACCGAGTCGCCGGCCAGGATGCCGGCCCAGCACCAGGCCACGGCGGCGTAGTAGTGGATTCCCCCCTGGGCGACGAAATAGCCGCTGCCGAGGATCACTAGCTCCTCGGACCAGGGCGGCAGGCCCAGGCCGCAGAGGAGCAGCAAGCCGAAGGCAGCCGGCCCCGGGAACTGCTCGAGGAGGCTCAGGATCGATTCCAAGAGCCTGGATTCTAGGGACCGAGCAGCCGCAGCCGCCCCAGGATCCCGTGATTCCGCCCGTCGGCGTCGAGGAGCAGGAAAGCCCGATAGGCCGCGGGATCCCGCTTCAGGCCGGGTCCGCCGCTGGCGAGCAGCTCGGCCATGCGGCTCCAGGCCAGGGCCTGCTCCTGCCCGCCCAGCGGGAGGATCCGGCGGGCCACCAGGAACTCATGGAGCCGCACGGCGTCCGCCGGACGGGGGAGCCAGGCCAGGGCCAGTTCGAGCCGTTGGCGGGCTTCGAGGGCGAGGGCGAGGGATTCCTCGGGCGGCAAACCGCGGCCAGGAGCGCTCTGGTCGATGCCCAGCCGGTG
>JACNJP010000318.1 GCA_014382465.1 Planctomycetota bacterium | reverse complement strand
TGGCCGTGGGGTGTGGAGGAGCGGGTGAGGGGGCGCCGGGGGGGAGTTTGTGTCGGGCCCCTTATCCCTTGGGGTGGGTGGTTTTTGGCGGCGGGGGGGCCCCCGAAAGAGGGCGGGTTTCGGTTTCGGCCCCCGCCCCGACCCCGCCGATGGAGGAGGGCCCCCTCGGCTCCTGGTTCTCCAGGCGCCGGCCCCGCCCGCATGCCCGCCTTCGCCAAGCTCCGCCCTTCAGCCATCGGCATCCGCGCCAAGGTCGGGATCCTGGTCGGCTGCCTCGTGGTCCTGTCCTCGAGCATGGTCGGTTTCCTGACCTACCGGCAGTCCTCCGCCGCACTGGTGGAGAACGCCATGGACGAGGTCCGGGGGGTGGCTCGTTCGGCCGCCGGCCTGCTGGAAGCTGGCCTGGAGTCCACCCGCCGGGACGTCGAGTTCCTGGCGGCTTCTCCTGCCAGCAAGGAGCTGGCGCAGCTCGGGCGCGTCGGCTCCTCGCCGGCCCAGCTGGAGGCCGCGCAGGCCGACTTCGTCAGTCTGGCCTGGTTGGTCCTCCGCGCTCACCCGGAATACCTGGGAGTCGGCTTGTTCGATCCGGCCGGCGGCGGGCGCTGGATCGAGGATCTGGATCGTCCGGCGCTGGGCCTCGGCGCCGCTGGGCGGCCGGGCCCGGGGCCGGTGGACGACCCCTTCCTGTTCGAGACGGCGGCTGTCGCGGCGCCGGCTGGACGCTACTCCGCCGTGACCCCATTCGAGGTCGGTCAAGACCGCGGCGCCCTGCTGCGGGTCGCGGCCCCGGTCCACGACGCCGAGGGCCGGGTCCTCGCGCTCCTGGTGATCCGCGAGGACCTCGGACCGCTGCTGGAGGAGGTCGCGGCCGGGATCCCGCCGCGGCGGGACCTGGTCATCGTCGAACCCTCGGGCCGCTTCGTCAGCCACCCGGATCCCGGTGCGACGCTGCAGCTCGCGGGGCCGTCGGCGCCGCTGGCGTCCGACCTCCACCCCGGCCTGGCCCGGACCATGCTGCAGGATGGACCCCAACCCGGCACTCTGGTCCACCGCGGTCCCGACGGCCGCAGGACCGCCGCCAGCGTGCAACGGCTCGGGCTGGGTGGCGCGGCGGCGCTCGGCGGCTTCGGGGTCGGCGTCGTGGCCGACTACCAGGACGTGGTCGCCGGCGCCCGGGCGGTCCGGGACCAGACCCTGGCCTTCACCCTGGTGCTGGTGGCCTTCGCGGTTTTGCTCGGGTGGCGGCTGGCGGCCAGCATCGCCGGTCCGCTCGACCGGATCGCCGGTTCGGTCGAAGCCTACGGCCGGGGCTCGGCCGAGCTCGACCTGCCGCTGGAGGCGCCCGGGGAGGCCGGCGTGGTGGCCCGCGCCTTCGACCACATGGCGCGCCAGGTGGACGAGCGGGCCCGCCTGCTCCAGGCGGAGGTCGACGCCCGCCGGCTCACTGAGCAGGCCCTGCGCAGCTCGGAGAACCGCTTCCGCGCCTTCTACCACGACAGCCCGGCGATGTTCCTCAGCACCGACACCGACGGGACCATCGTCTCGGTGAACCGCTTCGGCGCCGACCACCTCGGCTACCGCGCCGAGGACCTGGTCGGGAGGAACTCGCTGATCCTGGTCCCGACGGACGACCGCGAGGAGGCCGGCGAGTTCCTGCGCGCGGTGGTCCACGCCGACGGCCGCCTGCACGAGCGCGAGGGCCGCATGCTGCGCCGCGACGGCACGCCGATCTGGGTCCGGACCATCGTCCGGGTCCTGAACAACGAGGACGGCCGCACCGTGCTGTGGGTGGGCGAGGACACCACTCGCGCCCGCGAACTCACCGAGGACCTGAGCTTCCGCGAGCACCACGACGTGCTCACGGGCCTGCCGAACCGGCGCGAGGTCGAGCGACGCCTCCAGATCCTGGTCGAGCACGCGAGCGAGAAGGGCAGCGAGCACGCGCTGTGCCTGCTCGACCTCGACCAGTTCAAGGTCGTCAACGACACCTGCGGCCACGCCGCCGGGGACGAGCTGCTGCGGCAGATCTCCCGCGTCCTCGAGGCCCACGTCGACCCGCCCGACCTGCTGGCCCGGCTCGGCGGCGACGAATTCGCCCTGCTGCTGAAGGACTGTCCGCTGCACCACGCGATCTCGCGCGTCGAGGGCCTGCGGACCTCGCTCAAGACCATGCACTTCAGCTGGGAGGGCCAGCGCTTCGAGATCACCGCCAGCGTCGGCATGGTGCAGATCCGCGGCACCGACCACAGCGTCAGCACCGCCATGAGCCTGGCCGACACGCTGTGCTTCGCCGCCAAGGACGCCGGCCGCGACCGGCTCCAGGTCTACCAGGAGGGCGACACCAGCCTGGAGCAGATCCAGGAGCAGATGAAGGCGGTCTCGATGATCACCCGGGCCTTCGAGGAGGACCTGTTCCGCCTCTACCGCCAGCCGATCGTCCCGGTCGGCTGCGGCGAGGAGGGCGACCACTTCGAGATCCTGATCCGGATGGTCGGGGAGGAGGGGCAGATCCTGCCGCCCGGGGTCTTCCTCCAGTCCGCCGAGCGCTACAACCTCGCCGGCCGCATCGACCGCTGGGTGGTGGCGTCGACCTTGAACTGGCTCAAGCGGAACCCCGAGGAGCTGGCCCGGCTGGCGCTGTGCTCCATCAACCTGTCGGGCCAGTCCCTGGGGGACACCGAGCTGCTCGAATTCGTCGAGTCCCAATTCGACGACGGCCTGATCCCGCCCGACCGCATCTGCTTCGAGATCACCGAGACCGCCGCCGTGGCCAACATGAAGGCGGCCATCGAGTTCATCCAGCGGCTGAAGCGGCGCGGCTGCCTGTTCGCCCTGGACGACTTCGGCAGCGGCCTGTCCTCCTTCGCCTACCTGCGCAACCTGCCGGTCGACCTGCTGAAGATCGACGGCATGTTCGTGCGCGACATCGCCACCGACCCGACCGCCTTCGCCATGGTCAAGTCGATCCACGAGGTCGGCCGGGTGATGGGCAAGCGCACGATCGCCGAGTTCGTCGAGAACGACCGGATCCTGGAGAAGCTGGCCCACATCGGCGTCGACTACGCCCAGGGCTACGGGATCAGCCCGCCGCGGCCGATCGAGGAGCCGCTGTTCGACCGGCTCGTGCTGGATCCGGACGCCGCCCGCTCCGGCGGCCGCGACGCCGCCTGAGACGGTCCGCCGCCCCGCGGCGGCCGGCCGCGCCGGGCTTCTCCCCGGATTCCATCAGGCTGGGCCTCGAACGGATCGATAGAGGAGGGATCGAGCATGGCATCCTGCTCGCGAAGACCGGGGATGGCTCGGCACGGCAGCCACAATGGGATGGCTTGGCGTCCGATCCGTCCCCGGGCCTTTTTCGTCTGCCCGGAGGCCGAGACCGGCCTGCTAGAATCCGCCCGCCGGGACCCCCGGCAGCGCCATGGTCGAACCCCGCGACGCCGAGTTGACCTTCGTCCTCGAGGACGAAGGCGCCGAAACGCTCTCCGGCAGCCTGCGCCCCGAATTCGAGGAGATCCCGCCCCGGCTGCGGTCCGAGGTCGAAGCCGGCCTCCGCGAGCAGGCCTTCGAGCTGCTGCACGCCGAGGCGGTCGCGCGCGGCGAGCTGGAGGCCGCGCCGGCCGCCAGCCTGGCCGCGCCGCGGTCCGGGCTGCGCCTGCTGCTGATGCTCGCGGTGGGGGCGATCGGCGGGGCGGCGGCCGTCGCCGCGGCCACCGCCCTGCTGCGCTGGGTCACCGCCACCCTGCGCTGAGCCGCGGGCTCAGCTCAGCTCCTGCCAGAAGTCCTCGGGCATGTCGTGGGCGATCTTGAGGGCGCCCTCGGCGCCGCCGTAGACCGGCTCCTGGACGTGGATCACGGTGCCGCCGCCGAGCCGCGCCGCCATCTGCTTCTCGATCGCGGTGTCCAGCCCCTTGATCAGGCTGCCGCCGCCCGCCAGCAGCACGCGGTTGCGCAGGCGGTGCTGGAATTCGGGGTCGAAGGTGGCGATGAGCTGGTGCAGGCCGTCGACGATCGGCCCGACCATCGAGCGGCAGGCCTCGCGGATCAGGTCGGTGACGTCGAATTCGGTCGGCTTGCCGTTGACCGGCATCTCGACCACCGCCGGCTCCATCTGGTCGGCGACCGAGGAGAAGCGCTCCTTGAAGCCCTTGGCCATCCGGGCCGTGAACTGCGCCTCCGGGTGCTTCTCGCGGATCAGCTCGCAGAGGCGGTCGTCGACGAAGTTGCCGGCGGTCTCGAGGGTGAGCTGGTCGGCCTCCTCGGGCATGGTGCCGTGCATGCGGCACAGGTCGACGGTGCCGGCGCCGATGTCGATCACCAGCACGTCGTCGAGCATCTCCTGGCCGTAGGCGACGGCGAAGGGCTCGGAGCAGAGCATGACCGAGTCGACCGACTCGCGGGCGGCCTGGAGGATCGCGTCCTTGTTCTTGAAGCCGGCCTCCGAGGGCACGCCGATGACGGCGTAGACCAGCTCGTCCTTGCGCGGCTTGGCCAGGCGCACGATCTCCTTCACCAGGTCGCGGGCGGCCCGCATGTCGCCCTCGGCCTCGGCCCCCTCCTCGTCGGTGAACTTCAGCACGCCCTTCGCCAGCGGCGTGTGGAAGTGGAGGGACAGCCGGTGCTGCAGGGCGTCCTCGCCGAAGAGCACGTCCTTCTTGAGCAGCTTGCGGCTGACGACGTCGCGCGGATAGCCGACGTGGCTGGCGATGCCGTCGCGCACGCCGTTGCTGGCGGAGACGGCGGTCCGGGAGGTCCCCAGGTCGATTCCGAGATAGAGGACGCCCTCCTTCTTCGAGGACTCGGGGGCTTCGCCGGCGGGGTTTTGGTCGTTTTCGGTCATCGGATTGGCAAGGGGCCTTGACTGCTTCGGGAAGGACGGGCGGGCCGTCCGGGTTCGTTCATCTACGATCCCCGTCGGCGGCGCGCTCCTCGCGCAGCTTGAGGTTCGCTTCGAAGATCTTGGAGAGCATCTCGCGCTTCAGCTCGGCCAGGGCGTCCTCCTCGGAGAGGCCCTGCACCTCGCGGTAGATGGAGGCGAGGCCGGGGTCGAAGCCCTTGCTCTCGGCTAGTTTTCGGAGGTTGCGCTCGGTCGCCTTGAGGGTCGCCGCGAGCTTGGAGATGCGCCGCTCGGCGATGTCCAGCTCGCGCTCGTGCTGGGCCTTGTGGAGTTCGACCAGCTGGCCCTGGACCCGGCGCAGCTCCGCCATGACCAGGCCGATGAGCTGCTCGAGCAGCTCCTGGTGGGCCGGGCCGTCGAGGCCGGCGGCGGCGAAGCGGCGCCGCATCTCCCCGGCGAGGGCGTTCCGGTGCGGATCGAAGCTCACCTCGAGTTGCAGCTCGAGCCGCGCCTGCTCGGCCTGGATGGCGTCGCGCCGCTGGTCGAGCCGGAGCTCGAGGTCGTCGAGCTGGTCCTGGACCTCGACGCGGGACTGCTCGAAGTGCCGGCGGGCCGCGGCGGTGAGCTGCCGGAGGCCCGGCTCGGGGAAGCTGCGCGCCGCCCGGCCTCGCCCGCTGAGCGCGCGGGAGGAGGGCGACCCGGTGGCGGGCCCCCCCGCCTCCGCGGCGGCCGCGCTG
>JACNJP010000462.1 GCA_014382465.1 Planctomycetota bacterium | reverse complement strand
CCCCCCCCCCCCCCCCCTCCCGCTCCCGGTCCGGGGGGCCCAGCTCCCCCCGGCCGCCCGGTTGCTGGCCGAATCCGTGGGCCCCGCGGTGGAGGGCCGGCTGTGACCCCGCTGCGCGCCCTGCCGGTGCCGGCCCTCGCCCTCGGCCTCGGCGCCTGCTTCGGTTCCGGCTCGGCCACCCCCGAGCGGGGCTCCGCCGCCGACGCCATGACCCTGGGTTCCAGCGGATCCGCCTCGGGCGCCCTGGCCGGCGAGCTGCACCTGCCGGCCTTCCTCTCGCCCGAGCAAATGCTGCTGCGGGTCGACCGCCACTACAAGGTCCGGACCCCCTCCGGCGGCGTCGACACCTTCTTGGAGAGCCTGGCCGCCGACGGCCTCGGCAGCTTCCGCCTCGATCTGATCGGCTACCAGCCGGCCGGCGCCGCGGCGATGCTGCCGCCGGACCTCGATTGGCTGGCCACCTATGAGCGCCGGCAGCGCTTCCTGGTCCGCTTCCGCGAGCTCCATCGCGGCGAGGAGGAGCGGATGCGCCGGAACTACCTCTGGGAGACCCTGCCGAACACCACCACCGTCGCCGGCCGGAGCTGCCTCACTTACCGCGCCACCAGCCGCTACGGTTACGGCAGCATCGAGCTGGTGGTCGACGAGCAGCTCGACCTCCTGCTCGGCTGGACCGTGTACGACGAGTCGGGCAGCCTGATGTCCTCGGTCGAGACCGTCTCGCTGGATCTCTCCCCGGTCCTCAGCCAGGTCACCTGGTCGGTGCCGGCGGCCCCCGAGCAGCCCTTCCGCGGCCCCGTCGACCTGCCGACCCTGGGCTTCCTGCCCCTCCAGGTCCACTACGCGCCGGCCGGCTACTTCTCCCTGGAGGAGAAGATGCTGCTGACCGAGCAGGTCTTCGGCACCGAGATCCCGAACCTCCACGTCGAGGTCCTGAGCGACGGCCTCCAGGTGATCCTGGTCGCCCAGCAGGGGGAGAACGGGACCGGCTCCGGCGTCCTGCTCGACCGGATCCTGATGCAGATCGCCGATCTCGGCGGGGTCCGGGTGGTCGAGGGCCCGGTCGGCGGGCACAAGGTCTACGTCGCCGGGACGGCTCCCATGAAGGAGCTGCGGGCGACCTGGATCAGCACCCAGGACTGAGGAGCCCCATTTCCCGGGGGCGGGTTCAGACCGGGCGAGCGTGTGGCCGATGAAGCGGATGGAGGCCGGGCGGAATTCGTCCGCCTCCGGTGGATGTCATGGCTCTGATCCTCGCTCCCGTCCTCCTCCTCTGCCCCCTTCCCCAGGAAGTGCCTCTGGTCCAGGGCGCCTACCGCGGCCCCTACGACGAGGTGCTCATCGAGCAGGCCCGCGCCCGCGAGTCCGTCCTGCTGGACGGCTGGGAGCGCTGGGAATTCTGGTTCGAGCACGAACAGGCCGGGCTGTTCCGGGGCCCGGTCGAAGCGGCTCCCAGCGCCCTCCAGGCCGACGGCCGCTATGCGCCGCGCAACGACGCCCTGCGCCGCGGCGTGGTCAGCGAAGCCGCGGCTCCCCTGCTCCTGCGGGCGCTGGAATCGCCGCTGCCCGAACTGCGCGAGGCGGCCGCCCTCTCCTTGGGGCGATGCGGCCTGCCTTCGAGCGCCGACGCCCTGATCGCGGCCGCCGACGACCCGATCGCCCAGGTCCGCCAGGCCGCCCTCCTGGGCCTCGGCCTCCTGCGCAACGACCAGGCGCTGGTCGAGCTCGGCGAGCGCTTCACCAACCCTGGCCTGACCCTGGGGGACCGCTCCTTCGCGGCGCTGGGCCTGGGTCTGAGCCGCCGGGCGGAAGCCGTCCCCTTCCTGGCGGCCGCGCTCGAGCGGGACCTCCGCGCCGACCGCCTGGCCGGTGAGGAGGAGAAGCTGCTCCAGGCCACGATCTGGGCCTGCGGCCTGCTCGGCTCCTCCGACCTGGTGGCGACCCTGATGACGCGGACCGAGGAGCTGGAGCGGACCGCCGCCTCCGCCTCCCGCCGCGTGCGCACCCTGACCCTGTGGGCCCTGGGCGCCATCGGCGACGCTTCGGCCACCTCCTTCCTGGTGAACCGGCTCAGTCACCCGGACCTCGCGGTCCAGCGCTCGGCGGCCCAGGCGCTCGGCCGGCTGCGCGACCCCGGCGCCCTCGGCGGCCTCGCAGAGCGGCTGGACCAGGGCGGCGACCTGCAAGCGCGGGTGTTCTGCTTCCTGGCCGTCGGCCGCATCGGCGGCCCGGCCGCGGCGCGGGTGCTCGAAGGGCACACCGACGCGGTCCGCGTCAACCGCCAGCTCCATTCGGCCTGGGGTCTCGCGGCGGGGATGGCCGGGGCCTCTTCGCTGATGGACGGCATCTTCGCCGAGCTGATCTCCGGGCCCGACCTGGACCCGTGGGACGCGAAGGGCGGCTCCCGGAGCGTCTCCGACCCGCGGCGGGACGAGGAGCGGATGCGCGGCGCTCTGGCGATGGGACTGGCCCTCTACGGCGACGCCGCCCTGGTCGAGGACCTCGGCACCTTGATCCGGCGCAAGGGCATCGACCCCGACTTCGCCGGCTACCTGTGCACGGCCGCCGGCTACCTCGGCGGCTCCAAGGCGGCGGCGGTCCTGCAGGAGGCGGCCGCCTCCTCCTTGACCCAGGAGGACACGCGGCGCGGCCTGGCCACCGGCCTGGCGCTGGTCGGGCATCCGGAGAGCGCAGCCCGCTGCGTCGAGCTGCTGCTCGATCCGACCGAGGCGCCCAGCGTCCGGCTGGCGGCGGCCCGCGCCCAGGGCCTGGCCCGCTTCGGCCAGTCGATGCGGCGGATCCTGGACGCCCTGGAGCTGGACCTGAGCAGCCCGGCGCTGGCCGAGCGCAACGCCCACCTGCTGCTAGCGGTCGGCTACCTCGGCGATCCCTACCGCGGTGACCGCCTGGCCTCGGCCCTGGAGGGCTGGAATTTCCGCCAGGAGTTCCGCCTGATGCGCTGCCTGGCCTCCTACTGAGCCCGCCAGAGCTTCGAAATCCCGGTGGAGGCGACCCTGGTGGGGTAGTCTTCGGGTGGACCATCCCCGTCCCCCTTTTCCTCCCTGGCGATGCACGATCCTCTCCCTCGGAACCCCGTCGGCAAGATGGGCGATTCAGGCTACCGGCAGCAGCTACTCGACCGCGTCGAGTCGCTGTTGTCGGTCCTTGAGGTCGCCCAGCGCCGCCTGCTGGCCCACGCCGGCCGGCCCGGCACAGACCCCCTCAAGCAGCGTCGGACGCTGAAGAGCCTCGAAGGCACGATCCAGATCTGCCGCCGCGCCCGCCTCGCCCTGCTCCGCGAAGAGGACTGGGCCCAGGCCCTGAGGGACGACGCCCCGGTGCTCGGCCCCGCGGCCGCCGCCGCCAGCTCCTTCGGCGAGTATATGCGCTTCCGCGAGCTCGGCCCGATGACCCGCGAGGAGGTCGCGAACGCCGACCTGGACGCGATCTGCGAGCGGCTCTCCCAGGAGGGCGCCGAGCTCTGAGCCCGCCGGGCTCTCAGACGCCCCAGTCGCGGGCGTAGCGGTAGTCCAGGTTGACGGTGCGGTTGGCCAGCTTGGCGATCACCGGCGGCCGCCGCTTGTACTGGCTGGCGCGCACCATCCGCGCCACGCGGTCGACGAAGGCCGCCGGGAAGCCGGCCTCGAGCAGCGCTTCCCGCGGGTAGCGGCGGTCGACCTGGAGGTGCAGCAGGGCGTCGACCTCGTCGTACGAGAAGCCAAGCTCCTGCTCGTCGGTCTGGCCCTCCCACAGGTCGGCGCTCGGCGGCCGGTCGATGATCGCCTGGGGCACCCCGAGGTGCCGCGACAGCGCCACCACCTGGCTCTTGTAGAGGTCGCCGATCGGGTTGATCGCCGAGGCCATGTCGCCGTGGATCGTGCCGTAGCCGAGCAGCAGCTCGGTCTTGTTGCTGGTGCCGAAGACCAGGCCGCCCTCAGCGGCCGACCGGTCGTAGAGCACGATCATCCGGCAGCGCGCCATCAGGTTCCCCTTGCGCAGGCGGCCGGCGGCGGAGTCATCGCCGGCGAGGCCGGGCGCCGCGGCGATGAAGGCGTCGGCCATCGCCGTGACCTCCACCACCTCGAGCCGGACGCCGGCGTGCTCGGCGGAGGCCTGCGCCAGCTCCAGGCTCAGGGGGCTGCTGCTGCGATAGGGCATGGCTACTGCCAGGACCTTCTCCGGTCCCAGGGCGCGGACCGCCAGCTCCAGCACCAGCGCTGAGTCGACGCCGCCGCTGAGCCCGAGGACCGCCCTCTCGATCCCGAACTTGGCGGTCTCCTGGCGCAGGAAGGCGGTCAGGACCCGCGCCGCCAGTTCGACGTTGCAGCCGGGCGGCGGGGGAGCGGCCACCTCAGTCCTGCGCGGGGCGGGAGGCGGGCGCCTCGTCGCCGGCGGCCTTGAGCGCGTCCGGGTCCTCGAGCAGCCGCGCCAGGTGGCGGCGCACCAGGTCCGGGCGGGCGTCGCGCCGCAGCGGCGTGAACATGCGGGCGCGGCGGGTCGGGTCGCTGCTCAGGCGGTGCAGCAGCAGCTCCTCGTGCTCGCCAGCGGCCTCGGCGGCGCGCTGGCCGAAGGGCGTGACCACCGAGGACGCGCCCCAGTACATCGCGCCGTCCTCGAAGCCGACCCGGTTGCAGTGCAGCACCCAGCTCTGGAAGAACAGCGCCAGGGCCGCGGTCAGCGTGCGCCAGGCGGTCTCGGAGGACAGCTCGGGACCGTCGGTGTCGACGCCGCGGGCGGGGGAGGCGCAGGGCACCAGCAGGGCGTCGGCGCCGTCGAGGAAGTGCAGCCAGCCGGCGGACAGGTGCCAGGCGTCCTCGCAAACCAGGATGCCGAAGCGGCCGAGCTTGCTGTCGACGACCTCGAAGCGGTCGCCGCTGGCGAAGTAGCGGCCCTCCTCGAAGATGCCGTAGTCGGGCAGGTGAACCTTGCGGTGGACGTGCTTGATCTCGCCGTCCTCGGCGAACACGGCGCTGTTGTAGTAGCGGTGGTCGCGGCTCTCCTCGACCAGGCCGAAGACGATGCTGCGCTCCTTCGAGCGCGCCACCAGCCGGCGCACCCGCGGGTCGTCGAGGCCGACGGCGATCTCCTGGGTCAGGTCGCGCAGGAAGTAGCCGGTCAGCGACAGCTCCGGGAACAGCACCAGTCCGGCGCCGGCGCCGGCGGCCCGGTCGAGCCACTCGAAGTGCGCCTCCAGGTTGCGGTCGAGGTCCCCGAGCGCGGGGCGCATCTGGCACAGGGCGGCGAGGCAGTCCATGTCGATCAGCGAACCGGATGAGACGCGAGCACCGCCCGCACCAGGTCGTCGACGCTGACGCCGGCGGCGACCGCTTCGTAGCGCAGCAGCACGCGGTGGCGCAGCGCCGGCAGCAGGGCGTCGCGCAGGTCCTCGGGGGAGACGTGGGCGCGGCCGCGCAGCAGCGCCAGGGCGCGGGCGCCGGCCAGGGTGGCGATGCCGGCCCTCGGGCTGGCGCCGTAGCGGACGTGCTGGCGGACCTCGGCCGGGGCCTCGTCGGCGTCGGGGTGGGTGGCGTGGACCGCCGTCGCCACCGCGGCCGTGGCGCCGGCGGGCAGCGGCACCAGGGCGGCCAGCCGGCGCCGCCCGGGCAATTA
>JACNJP010000447.1 GCA_014382465.1 Planctomycetota bacterium | reverse complement strand
CGAGCTTGTGGCCGCCGTAGTGGGTGGTCGGCTGGCAGGCGGTGCCCTCGTCGGGCGGGCTGCCGCCGGGGCCGAAGTCGTCCGGGCCGTAGACCGCTGCCGAGCTGGCGTAGGCGACCCGCTCAAGGCCGGCGGCCAGCGCCGCCTGGAAGACGTTGATCGTGCCGAGCACGTTGACGCGCGCGCCGGCTGGCGGGTCGGCCTTGCAGAAGGGCACCTGCAGGCCGGCGAGGTGCACGATGCGCCCGGCGCCGCTGTCCTGGACCGCCGCCACCACCGCCGCGGTGTCGGTGACGTCGCCCTGCACGAAGCGGATGCGCCCGAAGGCCTCGGGCTCGACGACGTCGCGGATGCGCCGCGGGTCGCCGCCGAGGTCGAAGACCACCGGCGCGTCGCCGCGGTCGAGGATCGTCTTCACCACCCAGGCGCCGATGCAGCCGAGGGCTCCGGTCACGAACCAGGTCTTCGTCATGTCAATCCTCTCGCGTGAGTCCGTAGAAGCGGGCCGCGTTGCCGCCGAACAAGGCCGCGCGCTCGGCGGTGGAGAGCGCGGCGCTCCAGTGCTCGACCAGCTCGTACACGGCGGGGTAGTCGCCAGCGAGCAGGCACACCGGCCAGTCCGAGCCGAACATCAGCCGCCCCGGCCCGAAGGCCTCGAGGGCGGTGTCCAGGTACTGGCGCAGCGCGTGCAGGGTCCAGGCGTCCCACGCGGCCTCGGTGACGAGGCCGGACACCTTGCACTGCACGTTCTCGCGCCGCGCCAGCTCGACCAGGTTGCCGGCCCACGGCTCGCGCATGCCGTCCGCGATGCACGGCTTGCCGAGGTGGTCGAGCACGAAGGGCTGCCCGGGCAGCGCCGAGACCAGCTCGATCGCCGCCGGGAGCTGCCGCTCGTAGACCAACAGGTCGTAGCGCAGCCCGTGCGGCGCCAGCTTGGCCACCCCGGCGACGAAGTCCGGCCGCGCCAGGAAGCCGTCGTCCGGCTCGTCCTGGGCGATATGGCGCACGCCGACGAAGCGCGGGTGGGCCGCCAGCCGCGCCAGCTCCGCCTCGGCGCCGGGGTCGCGCAGGTCGACCCAGCCGACCACCCCGCGCACGATCCGCGAGGCATCCGCCAGCTCGAGTAGCCAGTCCGACTCCGCCACGGTCTGCCGCGCCTGCACCGCCACGCAGCCGTCGATTCCGTGCGCCGCGAGCAGCGGCTGGAGATCCTCGGGCAGGAAGTCCCGCCGCAGCGCCGCGAGCGGCTCGCTGATCCAGGCGTACTCCTCCGGCTCGTAGCGCCAGAAGTGCTGATGGGCGTCGATGCGCACGGCCGCGTTATTGTGGCCTCTCCGGCGGTGTTCTGAAGCCCATCTCGATGGAATCCTGACCTCACCGTTCGTCGATCGTGGGCCTGCTAGGGCAGCCGCACCTCCTGCACCTCCTCGAGAGGGAGCGTGAGGTCGAAGGAGAACTTCTTGCGGCCGCCACCCCGGCCGACGGAACGGATCGCCACCGTGACCGGAGCCGCGGGGAGCCCCTCGAGAACGGCGTGGCCGCTCTCGTCGGCTCCGCTCACCGCGAGCAGGCCAGGTGACCGGAAGTCCCCGAGCGTCCGGTCCGCGGTGTCGTGGACTTCGATCATGCAGCGCTCGACCGGCTCGCCGTTGGTGTCGAGCACCCGCAGCCGCAGGGTCCGGGGGGCATGAAGCGGGAAATCGAGCTCGTGGATCCCTGGAGCCAGGTCCCGCATCAGGACCCTCGCCATCGCGCTCGAGTCTGCGGCCTCCACCGTCACCCGCAGGTCCCCTGGCGGGATTGCGCCGATCTCGAAGCTCCCTTGCGCGTCGTCGAAGGGAAGGAAATCGTTCTCGGGCCACGGCTCGAGCTTGACCCTGAAGCTCGGGACCGGCGCAAGACTGGCGGAATCGAAGACCCGGCCGCGCAGGGTCGCGAGCTGGCCCGTGCCGCCCCCCAGGACGATCTCGAGGTCTTCCCGGCCCGAAAGCGCGTCCACTTGGGCCACGATCTCATCCGACTCTGGCAAGCGGACGGTGAGGCGAAAGGAGCCTGGATAGAGATCCTGGATACGGAACCGACCGGCCGCGTTCGTGGCGAAGCGATCGTAGTCGAACATCCGTTCCCAAGTGCGCCCCTCACCGCTGTCCGACGCCGCCCAGTCCCACTGGACCCTCCGATCACCCTCGATGTGGACCCAAGCCGCAGGGACTGGACCGCCGTCGACTGCGAGGACACGCCCTCCAAGGGAATGGCCAGGCTCCAAGGTGATCTTGAACGGAGATCGCGCCTGGACGGAACTCGAGATCTCCTCCAAGTGGATCGCCAGACCCGGGGATCGAGTCAAGAGAAGGAGGGATGTCTCGAATTGCGACTCCTCCAGGCTCGACGGCGAGAGGCCCTCCATCACGAAGTGGCCGTTGACGTCGGTCTCGGTCTCCTTGCGTTCACGCCCGAGGAGTTCCACATGGGCACCCGCCACAGGGGCGCCGACCGGAGACCGAACGGAACCGGTGAGCCCGACGCCGGCGGACAGCATGATCCTGAACTCGGTGGCGCCAGGCAGGATCTCCGCGGTGGCCATGGGATATCGAGGATGTCTCGCAGCGGCCCGGAAGCCCCGTTCCGCGGCCACCTCGAATCCCACCCGCCCCTCCGCGTCCGTCACGGCGGTGAATTGGGGAGAGCGCCGGTTGAACTCCACCCCCTCTGGCGGATCGCTGCGCCAGAACGGCAGCGGCGGCTTGGGCGGAATCCCTGAGAGCTCGATGGAGACCCCCTCCGCCGGCTCATTCGCAGGATCGACGACCCAGCCAACGAGAGCCCTGGTCGGTGTCACTCTCAAGACCAGTCCGTCGACCTCCTGCCGAGGAGCAAGGGCTCCCCAGATCCAGGAGCGTGAACCGCGTCCAGGGGAGGTGGCCCGCATGACGAACCAGCCGACCACGCCATCGACCCGGAACTCACCAGTGGGATCTGTCTCCGTCACCCGGTGAGGAGGAGCCGACAGGAGGTCAGTCAAGCCCATCGGGGATCTGAGCCAGCACTCCACTCGCGCGCCAGGGACAGGCGTTTCAGCCTCGTCGACGACCACTCCGGAGATCCACCCGGACGGTGGGACCCTCAGTTCGATCCTCCGGACATCGTCGGCGCCGAGAGCGATGCGCTCTGGAAAGGTAATCCCAGGGGAATGGTCCGTGGGTTCTGCCTTGATCCACACCACTTCGGAAGGCACATCCAGATCCACTCGCCACTCACCGCCTGAATCGGTCGTTCCGAACAGAGTGGATGGTGGCTTCCCGGAGGTCGTGACCCAAATGCGCAGCTCCGCTCCCACGACCGGAGCATTGTCTTCCTCTCGAACGACCCGCACCGTCAGGGCGGCCTTCGGATCCGGATCCTCTTCGGTCGCGGCGGCGTCCGCTGGCGGCGTGGAAGGCTCCAACTGCGTGCGCTGGTCCTCTCTCGTGCGGCCGGCCTCAGGCTCCAGGGAAACTGGAGGTTGCGCCTCTTGGGCCGCGGAGGGGGGAATGGCAGGCGGTTGGGCATCCCTCTCGGTCCGCCAGATCAGGAGGACTCCCAGGAGGAGCGTTAGTACGAGAATGAGTGCGAACAGCAGACGCTTCATCGGGTCTTCCTTATCTGGAATCGACTCCTCTACAGGTCTCACGGCGGCCCGAGAGGAATAGGGAATTCAGCCGCGCTTCTCCGCCGACCGAACCTCCTCTTGGCATCGGGGACTGGCGCATGATCTTGGATTCGTTCCGGGGAGGAATCGGGCTCTCGGGATAATAACCGGAGGGAAACCGCGTGGTCCGATTCGCCAACCATGGCGGGAGGAATCTCGGTGAGATCCACCGGAGCGCCTTCGGTAGTCGGTTTGCACGGCGGCGTTATTGTGGCCCTTCCGGCAGGCGCCGGAGGCCCATCCCGATGAATCCCTTCCGTAACCTCCCGCTGCTCCTCGCCGCCGCCCTTCTCGGTCTCGCCGCCTGCGGTTCTGAAGGGAACGGAACGTCCGCCGGCAAGCTGCGCATCGCCGTCATCCCCAAGGGCACGACCCACGAGTTCTGGAAGGCGGTGCACGCCGGGGCGGAGGCCGCGGCGCGGGCGCACGGCGCCGAGGTGATCTGGAAGGGTCCGCTCAAGGAGGACGACCGCGCCGCCCAGATCAAGGTGGTCGAGGACTTCATCGCCCGAGGGGTGGACGGCATCGTGCTCATGCCGCTCGACAACCGCGCGCTGGTGCCGGTGGCGAAGGAGGCCGCCGGTCAGGGCATCCCGGTGATGATCGCCGACAGCGATCTGGACTGGGACGGGCGCGTCAGCTTCGTCGCCACCGACAACTACCACGGCGGCGAGCTGGCGGCCGAGGCGCTCGGCGAGCTGCTCGGCGGGCAGGGCACGGCGCTGGTGATGCGTTACCTGGAGGGCTCGGCCAGCACCATGGCGCGCGAGGCCGGCTTCCTCGACAAGCTGGCCGCCGACTTCCCGGGGGTCGAGATCGTGTCCTCGAACCAGTACGCCGGCGCGACGACCGAGAGCGCCTACTCGACCGCCGAGAACCTGCTGCAGAACTTCGGCGAGGTCAGCGGCATCTTCTGCCCCAACGAGTCCTCGGCCTTCGGCATGCTGCGGGCGCTGCAAGACTCCGGCAGGGCTGGCGAGGCGCGCTTCGTCGGCTTCGACTCGAGCCCCAAGCTGCTGGAGGGGCTGCGCGCCCGCCAGATCGACGCCCTGATCCTGCAGAATCCGGTGGCGATGGGGCGGCTGGCGGTCGAGGCGATGGTCGAGCACCTCGGCGGCGGCGCGGTCGAGCAGCGCATCGACACCGGCGCCACGGTGGCGACGCCGGCCAATCTGGACTCGGCCGAGATCGCGGCGCTGCTGTCCCCGGACCTGTCGATCCTGGGGGAGTGAGCTCCCGGTGACCGCCGCCGCGCCGCCCGCCGCCGCCCTGGCGCTGCGCATGCGCGGCGTGTCGAAGTCCTTCGGCCCGGTGGTGGCGCTGGACGGCGTGGACCTCGAGGTCCGCGCCGGCGAGGTCCACGCGCTGCTGGGCGAGAACGGCGCCGGCAAGAGCACGCTGATGAAGGTGCTGGCCGGGGCGCACCCGGCCGACTCCGGTTCGGTCGAGCTCGACGGCGCGCCCTACGCTCCGCGCGGCACCCACGACGCCCTCGCGCGCGGCGTGGCGATGGTCTACCAGGAGCTGAACCTGGCGCCGCACCTGTCGGTGGCCGACAACATCATGCTCGGCCGCGAGACGACGCGGCGCGGCGTGCTGGACCGCCGGACGATGGAGGCGCGCGTCGCCGAGGCGCTGCGTCGGCTCGGCCGGCCGGACATCAGCCCGCGCGCGCGGGTGATGGCGCTCGGCCCGGCGGCGCGCCAGGTGGTCGAGATCGCCCGCGCGCTCGTCTTCCAGGCGCGGGTGGTGGTGCTCGACGAGCCGACCAGCTCGCTGTCGAGCGCCGACGTCGAGCACCTGTTCGACGCCGTGCGGCGGCTGCGCGCGGCCGGCGTGGCGGTGGGCTACATCAGCCACTTCCTGGGGGAGGTCGAGCGCGGCGCCGACCGCTTCACGGGGCTGCGCGGCGGGCGCTCGGGCC
>JACNJP010000356.1 GCA_014382465.1 Planctomycetota bacterium | reverse complement strand
CAGAGGGCGCCGATCTCGCCGATCGGGTGGAGCGAGCCGATCTCGTTGTTGCCGTGCATGATCGACACCAAGGTGGTGTCGTCGCGCAGGGCGGCGTGCAGCTCGTCGAGGTCGAGCATGCCGTCGGCGTCGACGCCGAGCACCGTGACCTCCCAGCCCTGCGCCTGCAGGTAGAGCATCGGGTCGAGCACGGCCTTGTGCTCGGTGACGCAGGTGATGAGGTGGCGGCCCTTCTCCTGGTACATCCGAGCGACGCCGAGGATCGCCATGTTGTTGGACTCGGTCGAGCCGGAGGTGAAGACCAGCTCCCGCGGGCTGGCGCCGATGCCCTCCGCCAGGCTCCGGCGGGCGGCGTCCACGGCCTTCTCGGCGGACCAGCCGAAGGGGTGGTTGCGCGAGGCGGCGTTGCCGTAGGCCTCGGAGAAGTAGGGGAGCATGGCCTCGACCACCCGCGGATCGACCCGCGTGGTGGCCTGGTTGTCCATGTAGATCAGCGGACCGGTGCTCATGCTTCTGCGGCGAGCCGGGACTGCGGCGCGCCGATGGTGGCGCTCGAGCCGGCCAGCTTCTCGTCCCGGGCGCGGACGACGTCGGCCAGCGTGTAGGCGTCCAAGACCGTCTGGATCTTGGCGGCGACCTCGCCGATGCCCTCCTGGATGGTGCAGATGTCCTGGAAGTCGCAGCCGTTATCGCTGGCGCAGCGGGCGACCTGGATGGGCCCCTCGAGGATCGAGATGACCAAGGTCAGGCTGAGTTCCTCCGCCGGCCGCTTGAGGCGGTAGCCGCCGCCCGGGCCGCGCGTCGCCTCCACCACCTTGGCCTGGGAGAGGGCCTTGAGGACCTCCGCCAGGAGTCTGCGGGGGGTCCCGAGGCGAGCGACGATCTCTCGAACGCTGCAATAGACCCCCGGCCGGGCTGCCAGGTAGGCGAGCGCCATCAGGCCGTATTCGGAGCGCTTTGTCAGTCGGAGCATTACTTCAGATATTTAGCACTTATCTAGTGCTCTTTCAAGGGCAAAACTATAGAGCCGACTTTGACTTGAATCTCTACTAGGCCAGGTGAGGGGGAAGGGGAAGGCTTCTTGGAATCCGGCCCCCTTGGGTGGCCCTGGGATCCGGGAGCCGGCCCAAGATCCAGGAGGAATAAGGGCTTGGGTCCGCTCCACGGTGCCGGGGCGGCCTGGGAAGGGGTTTTCGACGGATGTCCTTGTCCGGTCGGGCTTCCTGCGGGGACGAGGGCCACGGAAAGGGGCCGGATTCCCTACCTCAGCCGCAGCCTCAGGTGCCTCCTCTCCGGCACCAGCCGAGCCATGAGCTGGCGATAGACCTCCGGCAGCCTCGTCGGCTTCCAGTCTTCCATGCCGACGCAGCCGAGTTCGACCCCGCCGGTGGCACAGAGGACCCCGCTCTCGGAGTCGTAGATCTCGTGGCTGAAGCTCAGGGTGGAGGAGGTCCAGCCGTGGACGGCGGTGTGGATCTGGGCCAGTACGTCGAAGCGGATCGGGGCCAGATAGCGGCACTCGGCCTGGGTCACGGGGAGCATGCGGCCCTCGTTCTGCTCCATGTCGCGGTAGCGGAGTCCGGCGTCCCGGAGCCACTCGGTGCGGCCGAGCTCGAACAATTCGAGGTACCGACCGTAGTAGAGGACCCCCATCGAATCGGTGTCCCGGTAGAGGATGCGGTACTCCGTGAGGTGGCTCGCCATGGCTGATTCTAAACTGTCGCCGTTGGCTTCACTCTGCTAGAACCCGCGCATGGAACCGCTCCTCCCGCCTGAAGAGACTCGTCAGCGCATCGGGGCTGCGGTGGGGCTGTCGATCCTGCTGCCGGGCCTAGGGCACCTCCTCTCCTGGAGGCGCGGCTGGGGCCTCCTCTGGTTCCTGCTGTGCCAGGGCGCCCTGTTCCTGGGGCTCGAGCTCGCAGGCGCCACTCAATTGGACTACGGCACCTGGTTCTCCTTCGCCGACATCCGGGCTGTCTTCCTGCTGCTTCCGGAAGTGGCCAACCTGCTCGGCCTGCAGGTCGCCGCCCAGCTCTACGTCAGCGTCGAGAGCGGCGGCGTGGACCCCACCCGGGTGCCGTGGCGGGACCTGGGGCACCTCCTGAGCGGGGCCTCCGGCGTGCTCGCGGGCTTCGCCGCGGCCCACGCGGCCGGCGCGGTGCTGGCCAAGGACCGGCCGCGGCCGGGCCGCCGGGTCCACCCGGGGGTCGCCGCGGTGGCGACGCTGCTCCTTCCGGGCGCCGGCCACTGGCTGACCGGACGGCGCTTCAAGGCCCTGCTGCTCGGCGGCACCGTCCTCGGGCTGTTCCTGTTCGGCATGCTGCTCGGCGACTTCGCCGACTTCGACCGCCAGCGGCACCCCTACTACTGGGCCGGCCAGATGTTCGGCGGCGGCTCCTTCTGGCTCGTGGCTCTCGCCAGCGCCGGGGCCCGCTTCACTGCGGTGCTGCGCTTCATGGACGCGGGCTTGCTGTTCACCACCTCCGCAGGGCTCTTCAACGTCGTGGTGGCCTTGGACGCCTACCACCGGGCGCAGCACGACTGGCTGGCGGCCGGACCCAGGGAGGCTTCGTCGTGAGCAGCGACCTCCTCGGCCTGTTCCTGCTCCTGGTCGTCTTCAGCGCCGCGCTGGCGGTGATCGTCAGCGGTTACCGGGATGACGACCCGGCCCGGATCCTCCGGGGAACCGTCCGGCGGTCGCTGAGCTTCCTCGGGGCGGTGGTGGCCATCGGCGTGGTCTCCCTCGGCGTGAGCTGGTTCCTCTCCTAGCGGTCAGTAACCGAGTTCGCGCAGGGCGGACTCCAGCTCCTCGCTGAGCTCGGCCGGCGGCCCGTCTGCGGACACCGCCTCCGCCGGATCCAGCTCCCGGCTCCGTCCGGTGGCGACGTCGAAGCGCCGGCCGTGACCGTCGCTGAGGTAGTAGCTGCTCGAGGTGGTCGTGGTGCCGTGACGATCGAACAGGTCCTGCCGCCAGGCCGCCGGACGCGGGACCCCGGCCAGCCGCAGCAGGGTGGAGGCGAGCCAGTGGGCGCCGACGGCATCGTCGCGGCGCTCGGCGGCCACCCGGCCGGGCCAGACGATCCCGACCGGGACCCGGACCACGGCGTCGTGGAAGCTGTGGCCGTGTTCGAAGGAGCCGGATTCCCAGAGCTCCTCGCCGTGGTCGGCGTGGAAGGCGAACAGCGGCGGCGGGTCGGCGGCGAGCATCTCCTCGAGCCAGGGGGCCAATTGGCGGTCCAGGGCTACGACCTCGGCCCGGTAGCGGGCGCTGACCTGGAGCCGGTCCTGCTCAGGAAGGTCGAAGAAACGCCGCCGCTCCTCCGGGCTGTGCTCCGAGGCGAAGAAGGCCTCGAGGTCGAGAGCCGCCAAGGGATCCGGGCCGAGCTCGTCGGCCCCCGGGGGCGAGTAGGGCAGGTGTGGGGCCATCAGGTGCACCACCAGCAGCCGCGGCCGGGCGGCGCTCCGCTGCCACCAGTCACCGGCGACGCTCAAGGCCAGGGTCGTGTCCTCCCGGGTGCGGACGTAACGTTCGAAGCCCCGGTCGAGCCCCGTCCAAGGCTCGAGGAAGGGATTCTGATGAACCATCGCGGTGGCATAACCCGCCTTCCGAAACTGCTCGGCCAGGGTGGGAAGCTCTCCTTGCAGCCCGCGGTAGTCGCGTGACCCCGCCGCGGTCGAGCCGTCCCGCGCTCGGCCGGCGCCGTGTTCGGCCGGCGCGCGCCCGGTGAGGAGGGAGGCGTAGGAAGGCAGGGTCCAGTTGGAGGGGGCGACCGCCACGGTCCAGAGGCAACCGCCGGCCAGGATCGCCGACAGGCCGGGAGCGTGCGACAGGGCATCGGCCCGGAAGGTGTCGACCGTGACCAGGAGCACGTCGGGCCTCCCGGCAGCCGGGCGGCCGGCGGCGGCGGGTCGAGGTGCCAGAACTGGGTTCCCCCAGGCGACCGCTGCCGCCGAGGCCGGGCCGCCGTTGGGCCGGTCCCAGCGCAGCCGCAGGACCAGCTCCCCGGCCTCCCCGGGCGGGAGGCTGAATTCCAGCTCCTGCCAGTCGCGTCGATCGGGGACGATCTCGGCCCGCCCGAGCAGCTCGGATCCGGCGGAGCTGTGGCTGTGGACCTCGGCCAGGATGCGGCGCCCCTCTGGTCGCGGCGGGCCCGCTGTCCCCCGCATGGGCATCACCGCGGCGGTCAGGAGCCGCCGCCGGTCGCTGGCCGGGTACGGGGCGCGGATCTCGCTCGGCACCGAAGCCACCAGCGCATCCCGGGTGTCGCCGAGTAGGTCGGGAGGGAGCTCCGCCATCTCATGGACATCGCGACCGAACCACCGGCTAACTCGGTGGGCCCGATGCAGCTCGGCGACGCCGTGTTCGACCCGGAACGGGCTGCCGAGGCCGCAAGGATCCCAGTCGGCGCGGGGAGCGGGGGCGGGCTCACGGCCGCAGGCCGCTGCCGTTGCCATCAGGAGGAGGAGTGCGGACCGCATGCCGGGCAGGCCGGGGACCGCAACGATGATAGAGGCCGCCCGGCAGCCGGGTGAGCCGTCCGCGCAGCTCGTGCTCGACGATCTCGTAGAGCAGCGAGTCCTCTGGCCGTCCCAGCAGGACCGCCAGCTCGTCGAGGGCGAGGTCCTGCTCCTCCAGGGCGAGCAGCACAGGGTCCTCGGTGGCCATCGGCGCCACCGGTTCGAAGAAGTCGAGCACCTGGAGCGGGGAGACGGCCAGGTGGGCGCCGTCCAGCACCAGGGAGAGGGGACCGAGCGAGACGACCGAATCCAGGGCGCCGGGGACGCCGAAGATCTCGCGACCGATCTCGTTCGCCAGCGCGGCGGTGATGATGCTGCGGGACTTCTGGCTGGCCTGGACCAGGACCTCGCCATCCGCCAGGGCGGCGATGAGGCGGTTGCGGCGCGGGAAGTTGCCGCGCATCGGCGCGGTGCCGCAGGGGAACTCGCTGAGGACGGCGCCGCCGGCCTCGATGATGTTCTTCAGCAGGGGAGCGGCGTCGGGCGGGTAGGGCCGGTCCAGTCCGGAGCCGATCACCGCCACCACTCGGCCGCCGCACTCCAAGGCGCCGCGCATGGCCTCCTGGTCGATGCCGCGGGCGGCGCCGCTCACCACCACGGCCCCTTCGACCGCGAATCCGGCGCCAAACCGCCGGGCCTGCTCCTTGCCGTAGGCCGTGCAGGCTCGGGCACCGACCACCGCGATCCGCTTCTCCTCGCCCTCGAGCGACGACAGGTCGCCCAGGACGGCCGCCACCGGCGGCGGGTGGGCCAGGTTGAGGAAGCGCTCCGGGTACTCCGTGAGGTCGGCCAGGGTCAGCAGGCGTGCGCCGAGCTTCCTGAGTTCATCCTGCTCCTCCACGGCCCTGGCCAGCAGCGCCGCCGGCTCCTCCAGGAGCACGCTGCGACGCCAGGGGAACACCCAGCGGCGCGGTCCCGCCAACACCGCGGCTGCCGACCCCGCCTGCTTGACCAGCTCCAGGATCCCGACCGCGCCGAGCTGCGGCCGGCAATTCAGGGCCACGAGCGCCCGCTCTTCGTCCCGGTCCATGCCAGGGCAGACGCCCCAGGGACTCCCCGGTTACGCGGGCGGGGTCAGACATCGATTGATATTCGGGGTCGTACCTCGGGTTTCCCTGGGCGA
>JACNJP010000323.1:3646-5643 GCA_014382465.1 Planctomycetota bacterium | reverse complement strand
TGTTGGAGCGCACCGTGGGCAGGTCCTGGCCGCCGTCCGCGCTGAGCTCCACCCCGGCTTCGCGGGCGGTCGGCGCCGCCAGGGAGACCACTCCCGCCACCACCTGGGCCAGGTCCACCGCCTCGAGGGAGGGCGGGATGCCGCGCGAGAAGCGCAGGAACTGCTCGGTGATGCGGCGGCAGCGCTGCACCTGGCTGCGGATCATGTCGGCGCTGTCGCGGATGGCGCGGGCGGTGGCCGCCGTCGGCGGCGCGCCGCCGGCCTCGTCGATGCGGCCGATCACCGAGTCGGCGCAGGTCTGCATCGTCGCCAGCGGCGTGCTGACCTCGGGGGAGAAGCCCGAGGCCAGCGTGCCGAGGGAGACCAGCCGCTCGATCTCGGCGAAGTGCAGCTCCTCCTGAACCCGCTCGCTGATGTCGCGCCAGATCTCGACCACCTGCAGCACCTCGCCGGCCTCGTCGAACACCGGCGAGGCGTAGACCTCCTCGACCACGCTCTCGCCGCCGTCCTCCGAGGGGCTGGTGTAGACGCCGCGCTGGGTGGTGCCGAGGGCCAGGCAGCGGATGGTGGGGCACTCCTCCTCGCCGCCGCAGCACGGGAGGACCTCCTCAGGCGGGTGATGGCACCGCCTTCCGCGCAGCAGCTCGGGGTGGGTCCCGAGCCGCCGGCAGAAGGAGCGGTTGGACGCCAGCACGCGGGAATCGCGGTCCAGGACCACCATGCCGTCGTCCAGGCTGTTCATGACGTTGGCGAGCTGGGCCTCCTGGTGGCGGACCTCCGAGACCAGCTGCTCGACGGTCGCCGCCATGTGGTCGAAGTCGCCGGCCAGCGAGGCGATGACGTCGTCGCCGCCGATCTGCGCCCGCTGGTGGAGCTCGCCGGCCGCCAGGGAGCGGGTGGCGGCCGCGAGCCGCGCCAGCCGCTTCAGGATCAGGAAGCGGACCAGGAAGCGCAGCCCGCCGAGCAGCAGCAGCGCCAGCAAGGCGGCGCCGCTGACGAACCAGCCGACGTCCTTGGCCAGCTTGGCCTGCAGGTCGGCGAGCGAGGTGTCGAGGATCAGGATGCCGTTCCAGCGCTCGGCGGGGTCGTGGCAGCGGTGGCACTCGGCCCGGTTCTCGATCGGCAGCACCGTGCGCAGGACCTCCTCCTGGTCCTTGGCCAGCAGGGTCCAGAGGGCGCGCTGGTCGGCGTCCTTGGCGTGGCAGACGAAGCAGGTCGGGGAGTCGCGGTCGATCCGCGTGCCCACCAGGCCAGGATCGCTGGCGACCCGGATCTCGCCCTCGTGGTCGAGGATCATGGCGCTCCGCACGGTCGGCTGGTCGCCGATCTTCAAGAAGATCTCGGCCATGAGGGTGGAGTCCTGGTCCACCATCTCGTGCCGCAGCGCGGCCTCCAGGATCCTGCTCTGGAGCTCCGCGGCGCGCTGCTGGGCCTCGATGGACTGGTCGTAGTGGTGCTGCGAGAGGGCGTAGAAGCCGGCCGCCAGCGGGCCCACCACCAGCAGCGCGGTGCCGAAGGCGAGGCGGGCGGTCAGGCGGTCGAAGCGCCGGCCGAACAGCCGGAAGTCGGTCCCGCCAGGGGCGAAGGCGCCTGGTGCCGGTCTCCTGCCTCGCCGCGAGCTGCTCATCCGAATCCTCCGTGGCTCCGGTTCGGACAAAGCAACTCGCGTGCCACAGCCAACCCGGGAGCCTCCTCGACCGGAAGCGAAAGCCCGGTCGAACCGGGCCCAATTCGATTATAGACCTCGAATTCGGCGGGGCTAGCGAGACCCGCGCGGAGGGGGCTCCGCCGGCTCGCGGAGCCCCTCCCGCCTTGACGCCGGCCGGATCAGGGGAAGCTGTAGATCACCAGGGTGCTGGTCCGGCAGGTCCCCGCCTCTCCCGCCCGGGACAGCACCCGCTGGCCGGGGGGGGCCAGGCGCCCCCGGCACCGGGAGGGTGGCCCGTCCCGGTCCGCCGCGGGGGGGGTGGCGGCCCCCGCCCCCGCCGGCCGGGCCG
>JACNJP010000323.1:0-3636 GCA_014382465.1 Planctomycetota bacterium | reverse complement strand
TCCGGCAGGTCCCGGCCTCTCCGGCCTGGAACAGCACCGTCTGGCCGGAGAGGGCCAGCGGCACCTGCCACTGGAAGGTGGCGCGTCCGCGGTCGTCGGCGAGGGTGGTGGCCACCCCTTGCGCGGCGGCGATGTCCAGGAAGACCCCCGGGCATCCCGGCACGGCTGTGCTGCCGCTGGTCCCGCCGGCGAACAGCTGCAGGCCGCTGCCGGGCACGGCGCCGCGCAGGGCGAAGTCGTTGAGCTGGTTGGCCAAACCGGGGTTCGGGTCCTCCAGCACCAGCGGCCGCTTGGCGGGGCCGATGTGGCCGGGCGCCGGCACGATCGTGACCTCGACGCCGTTGCCGACCACGCGCGAGTCGAACAGCCAGCCCTTCGGCAGGCCGCCGAGGTCGGTCAGCGCGAAGTCGCCGCGGATGGAGGCCGCCGTGATGACCAGGAAAGTGTCGCCGAGCTGCGGTTGGAAGCCCGCCGCCGGCCGCACCGCCAGCGCGCCGTCGAGGCTCAGGATCCCGCTGACGTCCAGCAGGTCGAAGTCGGCGCCGGGCGTGTAGCCGCCGATCTCGATCTCGATCCGGCTGGTGGCGGCGCAGTCCATGTCCCCGTCCAGGTCGAGCCTGCCGGTGGCGCCGCTGCCCGCCGGCCGGATGGTGCCGCCGTTCGCCAGGCCGCCGATCGGGCGGAAGTCGATCCGGCCTTCGCCTTCGATCACGCCGCCGGGCTGATTGGTGAAGGAGGAACCGGTGACGGTGAGGACCGCGCCGGATCCGGCGATCAGGCTGCCGGAGTTGCGGTGGTCCGCCGCCGCCATTCCGAGCGTGGTGGCGCGCTGGACCTCAAGGCTGCCACGGTTGTCGAGCTCCAGCCCGAGCGTGCGAGCGCCGCCCGATCCGTTCAAGCTGCGGAGCGCCCCTTCGTTGACCAGCGCGCCCGGGACGACGAGGTTGGACTGCCAGCCGCCGCTCTCCGATTCGAGCACGATCTCGCCGCGGTTGGCGAAGGGAGCGGTGGCGGTCAGGGTGCCGTGGGAGGCAGCAGAGCGGCCGCGGACGATCAGGGTCTGGCCGTTCTCGATGTCGCCGCTGAGGGTGCAGCTGGTCCCCTCGACCTCGATTCCGCCGGTGGCGGTGGATCCAGCCGGGATGGTCAGCGCGGTGGCCCGCAGCCGGGGCAGGCCGCTCAGGACTCCGCCCCCGAGCTCGAAGCTGCCGCCGAGCTGGCTGTAGACGCCCTGGACGTCCAGGGTGCCCGCGAGTTGGCGCACCGTCGCTCCGGCTTGGAGCGTGAGGGTCTCGCCGGCACCGACCACCAGGCTGCTTTGGTTCTCCAGGGAGCCGGTGCCGCCGAAGGTGGTGGTGTCCGTGAGCTCGATTGCGCCCTGGTTCACGAAGGAGCCCGTCAAGCTGCGGACGCCGCCGGTGCCGACCTCTACCCGGAGCGAGCCTTGATTGGTCAGGGTGGAGCCCGGCGCGACGACCAGGTTCGCCGACCAGCCACCGCTGCTGGAATCGAGCAGGATCAGGCCGTCGTTCACGCCGTCGGCGCCGATCGTGGTCGTGGCGTGCGAACCGCTCGAGATGCCGTGGATGTTGACCGTCTGGGCCGGGGCGATGTCCCCGGTGAGGGCGCATGCCCCCTGGAGCTGCAGCGAGGCAGCGCCAACGGCGCCAGGGGCGATTCTCACGTCGGTGTTCCGCAGCTGGGGCATGCCGGTGATGGCGCCGCCGCCGAGTTCGAAGCTGCCGCCGAGTTGGAGCCAGGTGCCCTGGAGGTCCATCTGGCCGGCGAGCTGCAGCACGTCTACCCCCGCCGAGACCGTCAAGGTGCGGCCCGTGCCGAGCGCCAGGGTGCCGTGGTTGTCGAGCGAGCCGCTGCGGTGTCCGGCAGCGTATTGCACAGGTCGAGGAGGCCGAAGTTGACCAGGGCGCCGTCGAGGAAACGGCTGCCGCCGCTGCCGGCTTCGATCCTCAGATTGCCCTGGTTGGTGAGGGTCAGCCCGCTCGGCACCACCAGGCTGCTGGCGTAGCCGCCGCCCTCGGAGTCGAAGCGCAGCTCGCCGGAGTTGACGACGTCGGATCCAAGGGTCAGGGAGGCGTGGGACCCTGTCGGGAGCCCGTGGACGTTCAGCGTGGTGGCGGCGGCGATGTCTCCGGTGAGCGTGGAGGCGCCCTCGGTCCTGAGGCTGGCGGGGCCGGTCGCGCCGGGCCCGATGTCCAGCACGCAGCCGCGCAGCCGCGGCGGCCCCTGGACGGTGCCGCCGTCGAGGTCGAAGCTGCCGTTGATGAGCAGGAGGTCGCCTTCGACATCGAGCAGGCCGCTCTCCTGGACGAAGGCCACCGAGCTGCCGAAGGCCAATGAAGTCCCCTGGGCGACGTGGAGGGCGCCGCGGTTGGTGTACGGGCCGGTGGAGAATGTGGTGGCGACGGCGACATCGGCGGAACCCTCATTGATGAATTCGCCGTCGAGGTAGCGGCTGCCGCCGCTGCCGGGGAGCAGCTCCAGGCTGCCCTGGTTGGTGAGCACAGCTCCTGGAGAGACCACCAAGGTCTCTTGATAGGCGCCGCTGCTGGACTCCAGCGCGAGGGTGCCCAGGTTGGTCAGCGAGGCGGGCACGGTGAGGGTGCCGTGGCCGGCGCCGCTGTGGCCGACCAGGCGCAAGGTCAGGCCGGCGGAGATATCCCCGGCGAGGGTGGAGGAGCTGCCTTCGATCTGGAGTTCGCCGGTGGCCGTGGACCCCGTCCTGACCGTCACGGCGGAGTTGCGCAGCACGGGACTACCGCTGACCAAGCCGTCGCCGAGCTCGAAGCTGCCGGCGCTGAGCAGGTAATCGCCGTCGGCGGTGAGAGAGCCAGCCTCCTGCACGAAGAGCACGCCCGGACCGAAGTCGAGCAGGACGCCGGGATCGACGTTGAAGTCGGCCCGGTTGGTGATCGGGCCGGTGCGCAGGGTGGTCCGCTGCTGGACCTGCACCTGGTCATCGTTGATCAGCGCGCCGTCGAAGAACCGGCTGCCGCCGGTGCCGGGGGCGAACACCAGCGAACCGCTGTTGCCGAGCAGGCCGCCGCCCGCCATGGTCAAGGTCTCCAGGTAACCGCCGCCGGTGGATTCGAGCTGGATCGTCCCGGAATTGGTCGCCGGGTTCGACAAGGTGAGGTAGGCGTGACCGCCGGACGGATTCCCTTGCAGGTAGAGGTCGCCTTGCTGATCCAACGAAGCGAGCGAAGAACTGCCCTCGAAGCGTAGGACGGCGCTGTTGGCGAGGGTGCCTGTGCCGCCCCAGGTGACGCTGCGCAGCAGGCTGTCGCCGGCGGCGAAGGAGGACGGACCGTTGACCGTAATCACCCGGCCGGAGGCGAAGAGGGATGCGTCCAAGGAGTTCAGCGTGAAGGCATCCAGGCTCGCGTCGAGGTTCAGCGTCACGAGGTAGGCAGAGCCGGCGGCGTCGAGGGTGGCGGTCTGGCCGGCGCCGTTGGGAGTGCCGTTGGGAGTCCAGCGCGCGGCGTCGTTCCAGTTCCCGGTCACCGGGGAGGTCCAGTGGTAGTCCTGGGCGGCGACTGGGGCGGCGAACAGGCCGAGGAGCAGAACAGCCAGGCGGAGAAGGAGGGGGTGATTCGAGCGCATGGGGCTGGCACGGGA
>JACNJP010000459.1 GCA_014382465.1 Planctomycetota bacterium | reverse complement strand
GGAGGGGGGGGGGGGCCGGTGGCGGGAGCGCGGCAGGCAGGGCTCGGCCTCGGTGAAGCAGCCGGGGGGGCAGAGGAGGAGGCCGAGGGCCTCGTTGCGGCGCGCGTCCCCGGGATCGCGCCGCAGCCCTTCACGGTAGTAGGGCTCGGGCGAACGGGTCGCGTGGCGGTAGAGCTCGAGGTGGAGGCCCGCCAGCCACAGCGCCTCGGCCGATTCGAGCGCCGCGGGGAGCCCGACGGCCTCGGCCGGCGCCGGCACGCCGTGCTCGCGCACGCGCCCCGGATCCCAGCGGACCAGCAGCCCGCCAGCGGCGTCGCGCAGCTCGATCTCGAGCTCGTCTTCGGCGGCGCCCTCGGCCGCCAGCCGGGCTTCGAAGCAGGCGCCGGGCCGGCCGTCGAAGCGCCAGTCCTTCCACGCCCCGCCGCGCCGCCGCAGCACCAGCCGGGCCCCACGCCGCGGCCGGGTCAGGTAGGCGCGCAGCGTCAGCCGGCCGTCCTCGAGCTCCAGCCCGACCGCCGCCTCAGCGCTGGCGTTGCGCACCTGGCCGACGCCCTGGAAGGGGAAGAAGTGCTGCGTGAAGCGCTTCTCCTCGAAGGGCGCCAGCCAGGTGAAGTCCGGCTGGTTGTCGGTGTAGGCGCCGCACATCAGCTCGACGTAGGGGCCGTCCTGGTCGGTCAGGTGGCGGTCCCAGGCGCGGCCGAAGTCGCCGTGGCCCCAGGTCCACTGCTTCTTGCCGGGCGCGAAGCGGTGGTCGGCGACGTGCAGCAGCCCGGCGCCGCGCAGGTGGTCGTAGCTGCCGACGAAGTCGAAGTCGGAGCGGAAGGCCATGTACGAGGTCGGCACCGGGATGTTGCGGTAGCGCGAGATGTCGGTGCCGGGGGCGTAGTCGACCCCGTAGTAGCGGCCGGTGGCGACCGGGAAGTCGGACACCGCGCGCTTGCCGTGGTCGAGCACGGCGCGCACGTCGGGCGGGAACAGCGACTGGTGGCCGTCGCCGCCGCGCACCGCCGGGTTGGCCCACCACAGGAAGCTCTGCGGCAGGGGAGTGCGGTTGTAGAGCCGCACGTCGACCTCGAGCACCGCCCACCCCGGCCGCAGCCGCAGCCCGTGCATGCCCTTGGTGCGCTGCATGCGGTCGGTCTCGCTGCACCACACGGTGCGGCTGCCGTCAGCGTGCTCCTCGATGTCCCAGTCCAGCGGCTGGAAGGTGCTGGGGCGGTGGTGCTGCGGCCAGTTGAACTCGATGCCGCCGCTGATCCACGGCCCGGCCAGCCCGACCAGCGCCGGCTTGATGACGCGGTTGTGGGAGACGAAGGGCTCGCCGCGGGTCTTGTCGAGCGCCAGCTGGACGCGCCCGCCGAGCTCCGGCAGCACCATCACCTTCAGGAACTCGTTCTCGAGGAACAGGCCGAGGTACTCGCGGTCGGTCCTGCTGTCCTCGACCCGGTCGATGACGGCCAGCGGGTAGACCGCGCCGCTGCTGCCCTGGTAGACCCGCTGGTCCAGGAACATCGGGTTGCGGTCCGGCGCGCCGACGCCGTAGCTGGGGATCGTCACGGCCTCGGCCCAGGCTCGCACGGGCGGATCCGGATCGGGTTTGCCTTGCATCGGGAACAGCGGCGGTGAGCGGCCTGGAGCGGATGCCAGGCGGCCGCGGCGCGCGCTAGGGCGTGCTCCCCGTCAGCACCCGGCAGATCTCCAGGTACTGCTGGCGGGTTCTGGCGATGACCTCGGCCGGGATCGGCGGCGGCGGCGGCTTCCTGTCCCAGCCGCCCAGGCCGCGCAGGTAGACGCGCACGATCTCCTTGTCGTAGCTCGGCGGCTCCTGACCCGGGACGATCCGGTCGGCCGGCCAGTAGCGGCTGGAGTCGGGGGTCATGACCTCGTCGATCAGCACCAGCTTGCCGTCGAGGCGACCGAACTCGAATTTGGTGTCGGCCAGCACCACCCCGGCTTCCGCCGCGCGATCGGCCGCCAGGGCGAAGATCCGCAAGGCCAGCGCCCGGACCTGCTCGGCCTCGGCAGGGTCGCCGATGAGTTCGACCGCCTGCGCCCAAGTGATCGGCTCGTCCTTCTCGGCCTTGGTGGTGGGGGTGATCACCGTCTCCGGCAGCTTGGACGAGTTCTGCAGGCCGGCGGGCAGGGCGACGTCCCACATGGCGCCGGTCCGCTGGTACTCGCGGAAGCCGCTGCCGGCCAGGTAGGCCCGCAGCACCACCTCGACGTTGACGCGCTCGGCCACCCGGGTCCAGGTGGCCCGGCCCCGCAGGCGCTGGTGGAACTCCTCCGGCAACCCGGGGACCTGCGCCGGGTCGGTGGTGACGCGCGCCGCCGGCATCCAGTCCTCGACCCGCTCGAGCCAGTACTCGGTGATGTGGGTCAGCACCTTGCCGCGGTCGGGCACGGTCTCGTCCATGACGACGTCGAAGGCGCTCAGGCGGTCGGTGGCCACCATCAGCATGAATTCGCGGTCGCCCGGCCGGCGGTAGAGGTCCCGCACCTTGCCCTTGTAGAACAGCTCCCAGCCGGGGATCTCCAGGCCGCCGCGATAGCCCTGGGCGGCGCCGGAATCGAGCGAAGAGGAGGGGGGGATCATGGCCGGATTCTAGCGGCGGGGCGACCCGCGTCGCGCCCACCCGCAGGCCTAGAATCCTGGGATGGAGCCGACCGCGCGCCCGATCCGCCTGCCGGGCTGCAAGTCGCAGTCGGCCCGGGCGCTGGTGCTGGCGGCGGTGGCCGAGGGCCGCTCCGAGCTGCGCGGCGCGTCGGACAGCCAAGACACCGCCTTCCTGGCCGCGGCCCTCGAGGAGCTGGGGGCCGAGATCGACCGTAGGGAACCCGGGGTGCTGCGGATCCGCGGCCTCGGCGGACCGCCGCGGGCGCGCGGCCTCCGCCTGGACGCCGGCGAGGCGGCCACCAATTTCCGCTTCCTCGCCTGCCTGCTCGCGGCGGGACCCACCGACGTGCTCCTCAGCGGCTCGCCCCAGCTGCTGGCGCGCCCGCACCAGGCCCTGTTCGAGTTCCTCGCCACCCACGGCGCTGGCGTCCGAGCTGAACCCGACGGCGTGCGGATCCGCGGCCGCGGCCTGGCCGGCGGCGACTGGAAGCCGCCGGCGGCCGTCTCCAGCCAATTCCTGTCGGGCCTGGCGCTGGCCGCCGGATGGAGCGGGGAGGTGCGGATGAAGCTGCCCGCCCGCCTGCCCTCCGAGGGTTACTTCGACCTGACCCTGGACGCCATCCGCGCCTTCCGAGGCCAGGACGCCGCCCGGTTCGAGCCGTCCTTGTCGGCCGCCGAGGGCGCCCGGATCCTGCACCTGGGTCCAGGCAGCTCGGCCGGCCGCGACTGGGACATCCTCGCCGACGCCTCGGCCGCCACCTTCTTCCTGGCTGCCGCGGCGGTCCGCCGCCGTCCCGCCGACTTCCATCGGCCGTGGGCGGCCCGGCACCCCGAGGCGGTCCTCAACCGGACCTGGATCCAGGCCTCCGGGCTGCTCGAGGTGGCCTCCAGCCAGACCTTCCTGGCCACCGGCGCCGTGCCCGACGCGCCGCTCGAGATCGACCTCGACCCCGCTCCCGACGCCGGCCCGGCGCTGGCGGTCCTGGCGGCTGCCCTGCCGGCCGGGATCCGCTTCCGCGGCCTCGAGGGGCTCCGGATCAAGGAGTCCGACCGCCTCGCCGGCATGACCGCCCTGGCCGAGGCGGCCGGTGGGGTCCACCGGACCGAGCCGGACTGCCTGCTGATCCAGGCTGGAAAGGGGCCCTCCAGCCCCCCCGGGGGCCAATTCGACCCGCGCCAGGACCACCGGTTGGCGATGGCCGCGGCGGTCGCCGGCCTCGAAGTGACCGACCCGGCTTGCGTTGCGAAGTCCTTCCCTGGATTCTGGAGGGAATGGAACGCATGGTCGCGCCCCTGAGGAGCCTCGCGCCGGGCGGTCTGCTGGTCGCCGTCCTGCTCGCCGGTTGCGCTTCGAACGCCTTCGAAGAGCTGCCGCCGGAGCAGCGGGACTGGCTCACCTACGCCCGCGAGGCCGAGCTCGACGGCTCGTGGGAGGTGGCCGCCTACGCCCTCGACAATTTCGCCCGCTACCACCCCGGCGACCTCGACGAGGCCTATTTCGAGCGCCGGGCGACGCTCGCCGACCGCGCCGGCCGCCCGGAGGACTGCGCCCTGGCCCGCGCCCGGCTGCTGCGGATGCGCCCGGCGGACGAGGACCTGCGGATCCTGCTGGCCGGCGACCTGCAGAGCATCGGCCGCGGCGACGAAGCCGTCGAGCTGCTCGAGACCGAGATCCACCGAACCCGGTCGCCGCTGCTGCGCGAAGCCCTGGCCCAGGTCATGGGGCGCGAGGGCCGGCCGCTGGAGGCCGCCCGCCTCTACCACCAGCTCGCCGAGGAGCACCAGGATCCCCAGCGGGCGGCGCTCCTGCAGACCGCCTCGGCCTTTTACGAGAAGGGCGGCGACGTCGAGCGGGCCCTCGAGACCATCGAGCTGGCGCTCGGACCGGAGCGGCTCAGCGACGAGGAGCGGCGCGCCATCGCCCGGATGCAGGCGATGGAGACCGGGGTGCCCCAGAACGTCCAGGACGCGGTCGACCTGCTCGACCACCACCCGGAGGCCGCGCACCGCCTGAACGGCGCCCTCTACCTGGCCCAGGACCGATTCCCCGGCGACCAGCGGGTGTTCACGCGCGCCAGCGCCGACGACGACCCGCGGATCCGCCGCCTGGCGGTCGGACAGCTGCTGGCCCGGGCCGGCGCCGGCGCGCTCGCCGTCTTCGAGGCCACCCTCGACGACGAGGACGAGGGCGTCCGGCTGGCCTCGCTGGCGGCGCTCGGCGCCGTCGGCGGCCTCGAGCAGGTGCCGGCGCTGATCGGCGCGCTCGACCCCGAGGACCGGGCCGCCTTCCGCGCCGCCCGCCGCGCCCTCGAGCAGATCACCGGCCAGCTGTTCGGGGTCGCCTTCGACCCCAAGCTGGAGCAGCGGCAGCAGATCGCCGCCCAGTGGCAGGAGTGGTGGGCCGGGCGGGCCGTTCCGGCCGTCGGCGGCCGGTCCGGCCCGCCGCCGGACGGCCCGGGAGGCGGCGCGTGAAGATCCTGGTCACCGGAGGCTGCGGTTACATCGGCAGCGCGACCGCCCGCCACCTGCGCGGCGCCGGCCACCGGGTGGTGGTCGTGGACGACCTCTCCGAGGGCCATCGCGGCGCCTGGGACGGCGAGCTGCAGGTGCTCGACCTGCTCGACCGCGAGGCCCTCGGCGCCTGGCTGAAGGGCCGCAGCTTCGACGGCCTGATCCACTTCGCCGCCCGCGCCTACGTCGGTGAGAGCGTAGAGCAGCCGGTCCGCTACTGGCGGGCCAACCTGGTGCCGGTGATCCACCTGTGCGAGGCCCTCGAGGGGGTGCCCTTCGTCCTCAGCTCGACCTGCGCCACCTACGGCGAGCCCGAGCGCGAGCGGCTCGACGAGGACCACCCCCAGCGGCCGGTGAATCCCTACGGCGCCACCAAGCCGGCCGCCCAGCGGCTGCTGCAGGACCGCGCCGCCCCCGTCCCGGGACGCCACGCCCCCCCGCGCCACTTCAACGCCGCCGGCGCCGACCCGGACCGCGGCCCCCGCCAGGACCCCCCCCCCCCCGCCCCCCCCCCGCCCCGCGGGGTCCCCGCCCCCCCCCGCCCGGC
>JACNJP010000457.1 GCA_014382465.1 Planctomycetota bacterium | reverse complement strand
CGGGGTTGAGGCGGGGGACGGGGGGTGCGGGGGCCGGGTCTCCCTGCACCCCCCCCCCGCCCCGGGCCTCCGCGCCCCGGGGGTGCCCCCCCCGCGCCGGGCCCGGGGCGCCGCCCTGCACCAGCTCGACTACCCGCCGGTAGTTGGCGCCGGCGTGGATCTGGGTGCCCATCTGGGTGATGGCGCGCTGCCGCTTGGTGGCCTCGGCCACCAGCCGCGCCTCGCGCACGTTGTGGGTCAGCGGCTTCTCGCAGTAAACGTCCATGCCGAGCCCGAGGGCCATCAGCGTGGCCGGCGCGTGGGTGTGGTCGGCGGTGCTGACGACCACCGCGTCGAGCCGCTCGACGTCGAGCATCTGCCGGAAGTCGTAGTAGCGGCGGGCGCGCGGGTGGGCCTGAGCGGCGCGGCCGAGGTACTGGTCGTCGACGTCGCACAGCGCCACGACGTTCTCGCCGGCGAGCCCGGACAGGTTGGCGCCGGCGCGGTTGGCGACGCCGACGAAGCCTAGGTTCAGCTTCTGGCTGGGCGGCAGGCCCTGCCGGCGCGGCGCGGCGCAGCCGCCGACGAAGGAGACCGCCGCGAGCGCGGCGCTGGTGCAGAGGAAGTCGCGGCGGTCGAGAATGGCGCCTCCCATGTTAGGGAGACCGGCGCGGCGGGTGGCCGCCGCCGCCGCGGCTCGAATCGCTCCGGGCCTCGCGGCCCCAGGGAGAGGCGGAGGACTACTGCTGGTCGAACCAGAAGTAGAGGTCGCCGTAGTGGTCGATGGCGACGTTGAGCCAGCCCTCCAGGTCGGAGGGGCCGGACTCGAGCTGGCCGGCGGCCGCGAAGAGCATGCCGCCGTCGCCATAGATCTCGAGGTAGCCGGATCCCGCCTGGACCGTCTCGGCCCACGGCAAGTCGCCGCCGGTGGTCATCGTCGCCGGGACCCAGCGCTTCAAGCTCGGAGGCCGTTCGGAGCGCTTCGGCCGGGTGCCGCTGACCGGGTCGACGGCGTGGATGCTCTCCCTTCCCATCAGCCTCGCGGCGTTGTCGGGATCGCCGCGGAAGACCCAGGCGGAGTTGAGGACCTCGATCATGCCGGAGCCATGCTCCCAGCGGACGAGGAGCGCCCCTCCCTTGGGCAGGACGAGGTCTTCGTCCGCGCCGGCCATCGGGTAGGCCAGGAAGGAGGTGGACAGGTCGCCCAGCGAAGCGACCAGTAGGTCGTCGTCGACCTTCTCGGTCGGGAGGACGTAGCTGCCCTCCGGATCCCAGTAGGGATCTCCCTGGAGCTGGAGGTCCCGCATGCTGAACCACTCCGAAGGCAGTTCGACCTGGGAGAGCGGCAGCCGGTAGAGCAGCCGGAAACCCGGGGTGGAGTTCTCGACCGAACGGATCTGGGAGGCGCCGAGGAACACCAGGCCGGCCAGACCGGACCAACGGAGCGCGGGGAGGAGCCTCATCGCTACTCCGTGCAGCCGCACAGCTTGGTGAACTGGTTCAACAGGCAGGAGCTGCAGCCCTCATTCCGGCACCTGGTCTTGAGGGAGCCGTCCGGAGTGATCTGCCATTCCGTCAGGCACAGGGTGCTCGGGCAGTCGGTGCCGCAGCGCAGGATCACGCCGCCGTCGGCCTCCTGGATCACCAGGGCTTCGGCGGAACACTCCTCGCCGCCCGAGCACGGACCCACGCAGTAGAACTCGTTGGGCGACTCGAAGAAGAGGGAACAACCCTCCCCTCCCGGGGCCGGTCCGTAGACCGTGGCGGCTCCGGAGGCGGGGAGGGTGAAGCCCAGCCCGAGCGTCAGGGCCGCCGCGGGCAACAAGGAGGAACGAAGAAGCTTTCTCAGGGACATCGATTCCCGGACGCGAGCCCGGAGACGGGAGTAAAGGAGCCCAGGGATACCTTCATCGTCGAGATGCTGAAATCTCTCTCCTAAAAATCTAGGAAGACGGAATTCAATATTTTGTGAGACACCGAGCGCCCACCGGGATGATCTGGGTGCTCGGTTAACCTGGACCTGAGCCCATCCGATGACCGCCGCAACCTCCCTGATCGACGCCGAGGAGCTCCTCCACCATCTCGGTTGGATGAAACGCCTGGCCTTGAGCATGCTCGGAGACGAGAGCCTGGCCGAGGACGCCGTCAGCGAGACCTATCTGCGGGTGCTCCGCAAACCGCCGAGGCCCGGCATTCCCCTTGGCGGCTGGCTGAACACCACCCTGAAGCGCAACGTCCTGCACGTGATGCGCACCAACCGTCGGCGCCAGCGGATCGAGAAGACCGCCGATGCCCGCAAGGTCCAGCTCGAGGCCGCCGACCCGCTGGAGCAGGCAGAGGCCACCGAATACGCCGTCCGCACCCTTCGGGACCTGGAGGAGCCTTACCGGGAGACCCTGCTCCTCCACTTCTTCCGCGAGATGGACGCGTCAGCGATCGCCCGCGAGCTCGGCCTGTCCGTCTCCGGCGTGCATACCCGGCTCGACCGTGGCAAGAAGCTCCTGCGGGACCATTTCCGCCACAAGTACGAGGGCAACTGGACTGCACCGCTGCTGCTCACCCTCGGATACAAGCCGATGGCGTTGTCCACCCTGGTCGCCGCCGGATCCTCGGCCGCCCTCGGCCTTCCCGCCATCCTGGTCCTCGTGGCCGCCGGCGCCACCGCCGGTCTGGTCTGGCAGCAGCGCGACCGGTCGCCGGCGGAGGTCCTGGAGGCCGCATCGGCCGTCATCTCCCCCGCCGACCAGGGGCTGGCGGTCGCTCCCGCTCCCGGTGCCGCGCCCCTGGCCGAATCCCGGGCGGGCACGGTTCCGCCGCCGCCGGCCGCCGGGGATCCGCCTTCCACCCGTTGGCGGCTCAGGGTGGTGACCCCCGGCGGGGAGGCCGTGGTCCCTGCCATGGGCTGGAGCCGTCCCGAGGCCCCTTTCAGCATCCTGGTCTCGAAGCAGCCCTTCGGGTCCAGCCGGCCGGCGGTCGAGACGCGGATCCACCACTCCATTCCGACCGGACAATTCGTCCCCGCCGACCGCGAGGGGACCATCCAGGAGTCCGGGGATTGGTCTTTGGACTACATCGGCACCTTGTTGTGCCAGGAGCAGCCGCCGTTCCACGTCGGGCTGGCGCTCGGCTCGGTCATCCTGGACAGTGGGGAAATCCTCCCCGGGATGGAGGAGCTGACCCTCCAGACGCCGATCTCGGCGGTTCGGGACAGCCTGTCCTCCTTCCGCGTCCAACTCAAGGGCCCAAACGGGGCCCCGATCACCCGCGGCCAGTTCGCCCTGTCCGGCTTGGACGGCAACATCATCGGCTGGCAGGATCGGCCGACCGGCACCTGGGAGCGGGGTGACCTCATCCCGGGCTCGGTGGTCCTCCGGGCCGGCGCTCCGGGCTTGGGCCGGGTCGCCTGGTGGGTGGCCCTCCAGCCGGGAGAGACCTGGGAGGACGAGGTGGTGCTCCCGTCTTCGGTCCAGATCGCCGGGTCCCTGTTCCTGCCCTCCGGCGCCCCGGCCACCGGGGTGATCGTCGAGCTCGAGCCGCTGCTCCCCCAGCCCAACGGGGAGCCCTTCCTCAATTACCTCGCCGGCGTGACCGACGAGAGGGGCGCCTTCCTGATCGCGGGAGCCGCTCCGGACAGCTACCAGCTCCTCCCGGCCGGAACCGGGGTCTGCCGCAGCCCGATGAGCATCGACGCCCGAGCGGGGAGCGTCGACATCGGCCGCTGGCAGCTCCCCGCCGGCACGACCGTCACGCTGGCGCCCGCCTTCCCGCCCGGGACGAGCTGGGTGGTCACGGTCCGCGACCGGAACACCGGATCGCGGGTCTACTCGCGCCGAATGGGGACTGCCCCTCGGGACCTCTCCCTCCCGGACGGCGAATACCAGGTCGAGATCGGCGACCCCGCGAGAGGACACAACAAGGTCTGCCGGACCTTCACGGTCGCCGGCCAGGCGCTCGAAATCGCCTTCAGCGAATGAGGTCGTGCACGGGAAGCGGCATCTCGAGCTGGACGACGTAGTTCATCCGCCCTTCTGCCCCGGCCCCGGCGCGGACCAGGCGTCCTCGGTAGGACTGGCCGCGGAGTGCGACCGAGACCTCGAGGTGGGCGTCCGAGGCGAACAGCACGCTGCCTGGACTGAGGGTCATCAGGTCTCCCTCCAGGTCTCCCTCCAGGTCACCCTCCGGAGCGTGGAGCGAGGCCGGGAGTTGGACGTCGAAATGGTCGACCCACTGGGTTTCGGATTCGGTCATTGGCGGGGTGTCCTGGACGGAGAGCCCCGGATCGGACCTCCACGACGAGTCGCGGAGGCCCTGATTCGGGGTGCGTTGACCGGGGGAGGCCGGCCTCTGCACAGGTGTTGAGCCCGCCGCGGACGGGTTGTCTCAAAGAATTTTAGAATCCAGGCCTTCGGTCGGCGAATCCCCCCGCATGCCCGATGGAATCGGGCAGATCCCGCGCTATGTTGGTGGGGTGCGGACCTTGCTCAACCAATTCTGTGAGGAGTTCGGGAACTGCGTCGAACCCCTCTTTCCCTCCCTCCAGACCACCTCGCGGGCGCTCCAGGCGGCGGACCAGGAGAACCCGGCCCGGACCGTCCTGCCGCAGCTCCGCGAGCTGACGGACCAGCTCCACACCTTGTCCGACAAGGTCTCCGAGCAACGCGCCTTCGTCCTCCTCTTCGGGCCGCTGAAGAGCGGCAAGTCGACGCTGATGAACGCCCTGAGCGCCGAGTACGTCAGCGAGGTCACCGCGCTCCCGGCCTACCCCTGCCTGGTCAACGTCAGCCACGCGGCCGACCGGGAGCTGGTGCTCACCCGCTATGACGGCAGCTCCGAGCGCATGCAGGACCTCCAGAGCATGCGCCACGAGCTGCAGCGCGCCCACGGCGAGCTGGCCGACCGGATCCGGCAGGTGGAGTCCGCCGGCGAGGTCTTCGATCCCGTCGTCCACTCCCCCCGGGCGGTGCGGCGGGTGGAGGTCAAGCTGCCTGCGGTGGAGCTGGAGCGCTCCGGCACGGTGCTGGTCGACACCCCCGGCCTCTACACCCGGATGAAGTTCGGCTACGACCGCCTGACGCGCGACTTCCGCGACACCGCGGCCTGCGCCATCTTCGTCGTCCGCACCGACAACCTGTTCCTGGAGCAGGTCTTCGACGAGTTCAACGAGCTGCTGGAGCTGTTCAGCCGCATCTTCCTGGTGGTCAACCTTGACACCACCAAGCAGGACCTGCAGCCGGACGGCAGCCTGGCGCCGAGCCTCGAGCACGAGGACCCGCTGCGAATCCTCGACGCCTTCGAACAGCTCGCCATGAGCGCCCCGTTGAAGGCCGCGCTGGACGACGGGCGGCTCAAGATCTACCCGGTCGACCTGCTGCGGGCGGCGAGCGAACGCCTGCGGGACGGCGTGGAGGCCGGCGGCAGCGACTTCCGCCAGTTCCGCACCGACCTCACCGACTATCTCAACAGCTCGGACTACCTGGCCGCCTTCCTCCGGGACAGCCTGCGCCGGGCCACCTCCTTGACCGGAGACCTGGCCGGGATCTGCGATGCCGAGCCGGTGCGGGAGCTGGCGGGCCCGGCCGCCGACCTTGGGCGCGAGCAGGCGGGCGGCCCGCAGCAGGTTGAGACCCTCAAGCGGCGCGAGGGCGTCTCCCGTGGAGAGGCCTACCGCCCGCTGCGTGGGGAGCTGGCCGGCCACCCGGCCCGGACCGGCCA
>JACNJP010000485.1 GCA_014382465.1 Planctomycetota bacterium | reverse complement strand
GCGGGTCCGGGCGAAGTGGGCCGCCTCGGGCAGGCTGGCGGTGTAGCTGGTGCCCGGGTGGAAGTCGGTGGCGGCGAAGACCGGCGGCCCGGCCTGGATCAGCCGCCGGGCCGGAGCGTCCTCCTTCTGCCGCAGGAAGTGGGGCACGACCGGCAGCAGCCCGGCGAAGGTGTCGCCGCTCATCGCCAGGGCCTCGAGCCCGGCGTCGTTCAGGACCTCCAGGTGGTCGACGCACTCGGCACCCAGCTCCACCGCGAGGGCCACCCCGCCGAGGGCTTCGAATTGGTCGGCGTGGACCCGCAAAGCAAAACCGAGTTCCTTTGCACGCTCCAAATATCTGCGTGAACGCGTCAGATCGAAGGCGTGCCCTTCGATATAGACATCCGCCGCCCGAGCCAGGCCGGCCTCCTGGACGGCTGGCAGGGACTCCTGGCACAGGACGTCGAGGTAGCGGTCCGGGTCGCCGCGGTGCTCCTCCGGCACCATGTGGGCCCCGAGGAAGGTCGGGAACACGGTCATCCCAGTGGCCTCCCCAGCCGCCCGGATCGCCCGCAGCGACTTCAGCTCCTCCTCGGTGCTCAGCCCGTAGCCCGATTTGGCCTCGCAGGAGGCCGTCCCATGCCGCAGCATGCGCCGGAAATGGGCCGCGACGCAGGCGGTGAGCTGTTCCTCGCTGGCCTCGCGCACCGCGCGGACGCTCGAGAGGATGCCGCCGCCGCGCTGGGCGATCTCGACGTAGGAAATCCCTTCGGTCCGCCAGTCGAATTCCTCGGCCCGGCCGGCTGCGAAGGCCGGGTGGGTGTGGCCGTCGACGAAGGCCGGGACCACCAGCCCCCCGGCCGCGTCCAGGCTGCGCCGAGGCCGCCAGTCCCGCCGCAGCTCGGCCTCCGGGCCCACCGCGGCGATCCGCCCGTCCAGGACCGCCACCGCTCCCTGTTCGTAGACCGGCAGATCGCTGAGTTCCGCCGCCCGCGGCGCGCGGGGGCTCCCCGGATCGAGGGTCAGGACCGCCGCGGCGCCGTGGACCAACAAGTCGCAATCGGTGCGCTCCACGGCTCGGATCCTATCCCCTCCACCGGGACCGGCGAAGCCAGGCGCCGAGGTTGGCGGAAGTGCCGTAACCCACCGCGGGTATGATCGTCTCCCGGGCATCACACTGCCCACCGATCGGCCTTGCACCAGCCACCGCCTGAATCCCTCCTCGCCTCGGCGCTCCCAGCGCTGGTGGACCCAAGCTCAGCCGCCGCCGACTGGTCGGGGGACAGCCTGCTGGTTCCGGGCCTGCTGATCCTGGCCGGAGCGATCTTCGGCGGCCTGCGGGCGGTGCTGGCCTCGCCGCTGCGCGGCGCCCTGGTCGAGAGCCTCTCCGACGACCGCCGGCGGCACCTGCGGCTGGAGCTGGAGCAGCGCGGCCACCATCTGACCGCCAGCGCCGGCGTCCTCCGCTTGGCCTGCGTCGTCGCCGCCGCCGCCCTGATCCTGCGCCAGTCCGAGCTGCTCGTCCCGGCCGGCCGCTGGCCGCTCTTCGTCGGCGCCATGATCTTCGCCGGCCTGCTGCTCGAAGGCCTGCCCGCCTTCGCCGTGCGCGGCCGCTTCGTCCGGCCGCTGCTCGCCGCCATGCCTCTGGTGCGGCTGCTGAGCCTGCCGCTGCGCCCGCTCACGGCGGTGATCGACGCCGGCCTGCGGGCCGTGGGCGCCGACCCCGGCGGCAGCAGGACCGAATCCCTGGCCGCCAACCTGATCGAGGTCGCCCAGGAGCAGGAGCGCCAGGCGGAGCTCGACGAGACCGAGCGGCGCATGATCTCGCGGGTCATCGACCTGCCCGAGATCGACGCCGCCGAGGTCATGACGCCACGCACCGACCTGACCGCGGTGCCGGCCGACACTCCCCTCCCGGCGGCCCTCCAGCGGTCCCACGAGGACGGTCACTCGAGGATCCTGGTCTACGAGGAGGACCTCGACCACGTCGTCGGGGTGTTCTACGTCAAGGACGCGCTGCACCTGATCGCGGTCGCCGCCGACACCGCCGGCTCGCCGGTGAGCGAGCACATGCGCCGGCCCTACTTCGTTCCCGAGACCATGAGGGTGCCGGCCCTGCTCGAGGAGATGCGCCGCCGGCGGGTCCACCTGGCGGTCGTGGTCGACGAGTACGGCGGCACCGCCGGCGTCGTCACGGTGGAGGACCTGCTCGAGGAGATCGTCGGCGAGATCGAGGACGAGCACGACCCCGAGGACGAGGCGCTCCACTTCCACCGGGTCTCCGAGGACGAGATCGAGGTCGACGGCCGCTACAGCGTCGCCGAGCTCAACGAGGTCTTCGGCGCCCGCCTGCCCGAGGACAAGGACTACGACACCCTCGCCGGGCTGCTCTTCGACCGCTTCGGCCACATCCCCTCCGGCGGCGAGCGGATCCAGGTCGACGGGGTGGTGCTGGAGGTCGTCGAGGCCGACGACCGGCGCATCCAGCGGGTGCGCGTCTCGCGCTCCGGCCCCCAGGCCGAGAGCGACGTGGCGTGAAGGGCGAGACCTCGCCGGCCATCGTGCTCCGCCGCTGGCCCTTCTCGGAGTCCTCGCTGGCGCTGCGGGTGCTGACGCCCGGCCACGGGGTCGTGGCCCTGCTCGCCAAAGGGGCCTACAAGCCAACCAGCGGCTGGATGGGCGTCCTCGACACCTGGGCCCTGGTCGAGCTCGAGTTCGGCGGCCCGGAGGAGGCCGAGCTCAAGAACCTCTACCGCGCCCGCCTGCTCGACCGGTTGACCGGCCTCTCGGCCGAACCGGACCGGCTGGCCGCCGCCGCCCTGGCCGCCGAGCTGGCCGAGCTCGCCGCCCCGCCCGGCCCGGAGGCGGCCGCCGCCTTCCACTACCTGCTGCAGGCCCTGCACGAGCTCGCCGGAGGCGCCGAGGTCGGCGCCCAGCTGCTCCGCAGCGTGCTCGGCGGCCTCGACCTGCTGGGCCTCGGACCGGTCCTTGCAGACCCGGCCGGCGGCGCCGGGGCCGGCGACGGCTCCTCCCGCTGGTTCTCCGCGGCGGACGGGGGCCTGATGCCTTCCGGCGCCGCGCGCCCCGAGCAGACCTCCCGGCGGATCTCCCCGGCCCAGGTCGAGCTGCTGCGATCGGTCCGCGCCGGGCTCCCGGGCGCCGCCGAGGCCGCCGATTCGGTGGATCGGGAGGCCTGCCTTACAATCCTTGGCGATTTCCTCCACTACCACTTGGAGAGACCGCCGCGCGCCTGGGACTTCCTGCGGCGCCGGCGTCACCCGACCCCGAACCGGTGATCCGACCCGCCCTCCCGCTCCTCCTCCTCTTGGCCGCCGCCTGCAGCAGCGCGCCGGCTGAGCCCTACTCCTCCGCCGACCTGGAAGAGGCCAGGACCCTGGCCGCCCAGGGCGACTACGGGGCCGCCTACAGCGCCCTCGACGACCTGGAGCGCAAGTACTTCGACCGCGCCTCCCAGGGCGAGTACAGCCTGCTCGCGGGCGACATCGCCTACCAGCGCGAGGACTGGGACCGCTCGATCCACCACTACGAGGAGTACCTGCTGTTCGCCGGCGTGGCCCGCGAGTCCGAGCGGGTCGAGGCCCGCCTCTACGAGATGGGGCTCGAGCTGCTGGAGGGCAAGCGCAAGGCCTTCGGCATCTTCACCGACCGCAGCCGCGGCATCGTCACCCTGCACAACCTGGCCGCCTGGGCGCCGCGCGGGCCCTACGCCGCCAAGGCTCTGGTGACGACCGCCAACTACTCCTTCGACGAGAAGGAGTACGGCGAGGCGGCGCTGGACTACCGGCTGCTGCTGGAGGGCCAGCCCGGCTCGATCTACACCGACCTCGCCAACTTCCGGCTCGGCATCTGCGGCTACCTGCAGATCGACGGCCCGTGGGTGGACGAGCGGCTGATCAAGCACTCCGCCGCCCAGCTGCGCTATTACCTTGAGAACCACCCGTCCGGCCTCTACCGGCCCGAGGCCCAGGCCGCCCTCAGCCACCTCGACCATCTCAAGGACGAGCGCGAGCTGAACCTCGGCGACTACTACGAGACCATCGGCAACGTGCGCGGCGCCCGCTACCACTACCGCAAGGCCCGCCTCAGCTCCATCGCGCAGATCTCCGCCGAGGCCGAGGCCCGGCTGGCGGCGCTGCCGGAGGACCCGCCGCTGAAGCGGCCGGCCGGCGAGGGCAGCGCCGGATGAGGTCGGCGGCCATCGCCCTGGCGGCGCTGGCCCTGGCCGGCTGCGGCTACCGCGTCCTCGACCCGGCAGCCGGCGGCGGCCGGGCGATCGCCGTGCCCACCGCCGCCAACAGCAGCCGCTGGCGCGGCCTGGAGGCGGACCTGACCACCGCCCTGAGGGGCGGCCTGGAGCAGCTGCTCGAGCTGCGCCTCGACGCCCAGCCTCCGGACCTGGTCCTCCGGACCGCCCTCGAGGACCCGCAGCGCGGCGCGCTGGTGCGCGGGGAAATCGGCGAGGCCCTGCTCGGGAGCTCCCAGATCGAGGTGGTCTGGAGCCTGGAGGACCGCGCCGGCGCCGCCCTGGCGGAGGGCAGGATCCGCCGTAACCTGGAATTCCTGCCCTCCGCCGGGGAGGACGCCCGCCGGGCGATGCTCGAAATCCTCGATTCCATAGCCGAAAGTGTCGTAATAGAAGTTGGCGTCCGTCTGGAAGCGCGGGCAGAGAACGCAGAGGAATGAGCGAACCCAAACCGCAATCCAACCGCCCGGACGACAAGCCCACCGGCAAGCGCCCGGCCGGACCCTTCATCCTCGTCGCGGCCCTGCTGCTGATGCTGCTGGTGGTCTTCGGCAGCGGCCAGCGCAGCACGCCGATCAGCGTCGACGAGTTCTGGTACCGCCTCTACACCGGCGAGGTCGAGTCGCCGGTGGTGGCCCGCGACAAGGTCTCCGGGCTGCTCTCGAACCTGCCCGAGGACGGCCCCCGTTCGCCCGAGTTCTCCGTCAAGCTGGCGGACGCGCTGTCCAAGCGCGACCTGATCCAGGAGATCAGCGCCAAGGACCCCGGCGATCCCGTCCCGCTGCGCCAATTCGTCGCCGGCGTCCTCGACGGACAGCTGATGCCGCTGCGGGCCTACCCGCTGCGCTTCCAGGAGCGCACCGACCCGCTGCAGAAGGACAGCGAGGTCCGCGTCGCCAACCGGCTGTTCGTCGACTACGTCGACGCCCGCGGCAGCCACTACGCCGAGGTCGTCGGAAACGAGCCGATGAACATCGACCTGACCGCGGTGCTGCCGGCCCTGCGCGACGCCCAGGCGGAGATCGTCGGCGGGCTCAGCTTCGACGCCGCCAAGCCGACCACCACCGACGAGCAGAACTCGGTGCTGCTGAGCTTCTTCCTCACCTTCGGGCCGATCCTGCTGCTGGTGATGCTGTTCTGGTTCCTGTTCATGCGCCAGATGCGCGGCCAGGGCCAGGGCCTGATGTCCTTCGGCCGCTCGCGAGCGGTGATGTACAACAAGGAGAACCAGACCAACGTCACCTTCGCCGACGTCGCCGGCATCGACGAGGCCAAGGAGGACGTCAAGGAGATCATCGAGTTCCTGCGCAACCCGGACAAGTTCAAGCGCCTGGGGGGCCGGATCCCCCGCGGGGTGCTGCTGGTCGGCCAGCCCGGCACCGGCAAGACCCTGATGGCCAAGGCGATCGCCGGCGAGGCCGACGTGCCCTTCCTGTCGATCAGCGGCTCCGACTTCGTCGAGATGTTCGTCGGCGTCGGCGCCAGCCGCGTGCGCGAC
>JACNJP010000456.1 GCA_014382465.1 Planctomycetota bacterium | reverse complement strand
GGGGGGGGGGGGGGGCGGGGGGCCGGGCGGGGGGTCGCGGGGGGGCGGGTGGGGCGCGAGAGGCGGTCCCCCGGGGGCTCGGGCGGCCGGCTCGGGCGGTGGGGGGCCCCGACCGCGCCGGTGCCCGCTAGGACCGCGAGGCCCGGGTCATGGCTGGGCTGGTGGCACGAGCGGCAGTCGTTCTGCCCGGACTCGAAGGGGTCGTGCGGCAGCAGGCCGTGGCGGATCTCGTCGTGGCACTGGAAGCACTCCACGCCGTGCTCGGTGACGTGCTGCTCGTGCAGGAACTCGGGCTCGCCGATGCGGCTGATGTGGCCCTCCTCTTCGTGGCAGGTGTGGCAGCGCTCCTGGCGCACCTCGCCCTTGCCCTTGACCACCGAGGTGTGGCACTGCTGGCAGCGCACGCCGCGGCCGGTGAAGTCGCTGTGGACGAAGTCCTTGCCCGCGACCTCGATCATGTCCATCGGGGGACCGTGGCAGATCAGGCAGTCGGAGTGCGGCGGCAGCGAGCCGTCGGCCTCCGGCATGAAGTGGCAGCTGAAGCAGACCGACTCGGAGACGTTGAAGTGCTCGCCCTCGAGCACGTGGTTGTGGCAGGAGGTGCACTGGAGCTGGCGCCCCCGGCGGCTCTCGAGCACGTGGTCGCGGTGCTCGAAGGCCACGCGCCCGAACGGGATCGTCCCGGTCAGGCTGGGAACCGAGTGGCATCCGGCGCGCAGGCAGCTCTGGTCGGCGACCTCGGCGTAGGGCTTGCTCTCGGTGCTGGTGACGTACTTGGCCACCTGGGTGATGGCCTTGAACTTGCCCAACAAGGTCTCACGCGCGCCGGGCTCGTAGTGGCACTCGATGCAGGCGACGTCGGCGTGGGCCGAGGCCCTCCAGGTATCGATGTACGGCACCATGTTGTGGCAGCTGCCGCAGAAGGCCGGCTGGGCGGTCTGCTCGACCGCCAGGAAGCCGAGCAGGCCGAGGCACAGCAGGCCGGCCGCCATCACCACGAACAAAGCGCGGAGTACCCGCAAGGTGCGGGAGATCGGGCTTCGGGGGTTCTGGAGGGCGTTGGCCATGGCTCAGAGTTCCCGGCGGTAGTAGAGCAGGAGGCCGGTCAGCAGGATGCAGACGAAGAGGAACAGGGCGGCGAAGTAACGCAGGTCGCGCAAGTGCTTGAATAGGATCTCCAGGCTCTTGTTGGTCTTGACCACCATCCCGTCGCCGCGCTTCACGACCTCCTCGAGGACCTCCTGGGAGGAGGCGTGGGTGACCGGGGCCGAGCTCCGGCGGAGGGAGCGCAGCTCGTCGACGAAGCCGACGTGGTCGCGCAGGAACAGGCCGCGCAGGGCCGCCTCGGCGACCTCGGCCTCGACCTTCCGGACGTCCTGCTCCAGGACCAGGAGCTTGTCATGGATCTCCCGGGCGACCCGCCGCGCCGGCTCGCCGGGGTCCTGGTGGCAGACCGCGCACAGGCCGTCCTCCTTGATGAGCTCCTCCGGACCGATCTCCTCGACCGCGTGATTGGCGTGGCAGGAGGTGCACTCGCTCATCTCGCCCCGCTGCGAGGCGGCGAAGTGCGGGCTCTTGCGGAACTGCTCCCGCTCGGGCGTGTGGCAGTGGCCGCAGACCATCTCGATGGTGCCCATGCGCGGCGGCGCGGCGCCGTGCGAGCCGTGGCAGTCGACGCAGCCGGGGCTGGCCAGGTTGCCCTTCTCGAGCAGCTCGCGTCCGTGGACCGAGCCGCGGTAGTCGGCCGGGGCGGTCGCGTTCACCCCGTGCGCGCTCATCAGCTCGCGGTCCTCGTGGCAGCCCATGCAGGTCTTGGTGAGGCGCAGCTTGGAGGCCTCGGAGCGCGGGTCGGAGACCGGCAGCACCCGGTGAGTGCCGTGGCAGTCCATGCAGGTGGCCACTTGCTTGCCGTGCCCTTCGTAAAGGGCCTTTCCGTGCGAGCTGGTCCGGTAGAGGGCGAGCTGGTCGGTCTTGAGGCCGAAGTGGGCCATCCGCTCGGGGTCGGCGTGGCAGCGGCCGCAGGACTCCACCGCCGCCACCGGATCGCCGAGGGGCGCGAAGTCCGGACCGTGGGCGGCGCGGGCGTCGGCGCGCTCCTGGGGATCGCCGTTGTGGCAGGCGACGCAGTCGATGCCGCTGCGCTGGTGAATGCCGATCTTGGCCTGAGTGGCTTCGGGGCTGTGGCAGTAGACGCAGCCGGCGGCGCGGCCGGCCACGGCCTGGTCCTGGGCCTGGCCGGCGAGCGCGGCGGGGAGCGCCAGGGCGGCGAGCGCGAGGAGGGAGAGCTTCATCACTGCGATCCTCCGAGCGACAGCAGGAAGCCGCCGAAGAGGCAGAACAGGCCGACCAGGAGCACCGGGAGGCGCCTCCTCCAGGACCGGCCAGAGGTGCGGTCAATCTCCGGCAGGAGGAAGAAGGCCAGCCAGATCAGGGTGAGGAGCAGCATCGGGAAGCTGCCGGAGCCGGCCGGGAACAGGTCCAGGAAGCCGTGGATGCCGCGGAAGAACCACAGGGCGTCGGTGTGCTCGCCCTCAATGAGGACGTTGGCCGGGCGGCCGAGGCCGGGCGGGAAGTAGCCCGAGAGGACGATCAGGCCGCTCAGGACCAGCAGCAGGAGCACACTCCAAGCCAGGAAGTGGTAGGGGAAGAAGCGCCGGCCCTCGCGCCGGTGCCGCGGTCCGCTGGTGGGGATCAGCGCCGAGACCGGATCGAGCTTGGCCAGCTCCTTGGCGTGCCACGAGGGGCCGTTGAGGACGTGGACCACCGGTCGGTCGAGGCCGTCCAGCCGGCGGCCGCGCAGGCCGACCTCCTCGAGGCCGTCGAGCACCTGCTGGACGGCCTGGTCGTCGGAGCCCAGGTTGAGGACGATGATCATCGCAGGTTGCCCTCCTCGTCGCGGCGGGCGACGTCCCACGGCGGAAGCCAGGACCAGAGCCAGGCCAGCGCCACGCCGATCGCCGGCAGCAGCAGCACGTGGAAGCCGTAGAAATTCTGGAGGGTGGTGGTACCGGTCTCGGCGCCGCCGCGCAGGATGCTGGAGACCGCGTGACCGAGGACCGGCAGCGCCTCGATCCAGTCGAGCGACAGGTCGGCCGACCACAGCGCGACGTCGTCCCAGGCCAGGAGGTCGCCGGTGAAGGCGAAGGCGAACATCAGGGCCAGGCTCAGGAGGCCGATGCGCCAGTGGGAGCGGCCGCGGCCCCGGTAGCGGCCGTTGAGGAAGACCTTGAGGAATTGGAACACGCCGATCGCCAGCAGCGCGTGGGAGGCCCAGGAGTGGATGCCGCGGCACAGCCAGCCGCTCCAGCCGTGCCCGACGTCGCGCATGATGTACTTCACGCTCTCGTAGGCGGTCTCGGAGTTGGGCTGGTAGTAGAAGCTCAGCATGATGCCGGTCACGACCAGGATCCCGAGCAGGATCCCGGCCAGCCAGCGGAAGGCCTGGATCCGGGACCGGGAGACCGGGTAGGGCCGGTAGAGCCGCCGCCGCAGCGCCTGCTGGAAGGTGTGCTGATGTCGGGCCATGCTTCAGCGTCTCCGGTTGACGAACAGGGTGTCCTTGACCACCGCGGTCTCGAAGCGCAGCAGCGGGGCGTTGGCGGGTCCGTCGACGACGTTGCCGAGGATGTCGAACACGCCGCCGTGGCAGGGGCAGAGCAGCTGCTGGCGCTCCAGGTTCCAGTCGAGCTGGCAGGGGTCGAGGTGGGTGCAGTCGCCGCTGACGGCGCGGAAGCGCCCGGCGTGGTCGCGGACCACCATCACGGTGTCGCCGTGGATCCTCAGCCGGCGCGCGGTGCCCTCGGCGAAGCCGGTCACGCTGCCGACCCGCACCGGCCCGGTGAGCTCGAGCTTGTTGTCCGGCGGCCGCAGGAAATTCAGCACCGGGAAGGCCAAGGCGGCGATCGTCAGCAGCCCGAAGCCGATGATCAGCCAGGACATGAAGCGCCGCTTCCGCCGCTCGTTGCGGTAGTAGCGGTCGCTCCGCAGGTTCAGGGCGTCGACCGCCGGCCAGGCGGCGGCGGCGGCGTAAACCGCGTCCGGGTCGAAATTGCCGCCGAGGGCGACGATGACCTGCTCGTCGCCCCGCGAGAGGCTGAAGGTGCAGCCGAGGGCCATGAGCTCCTTTCGGACGCGCTCGAGGAAGCTCTCGTCAACATCGGGTTGGAGGACCAGGATCATCGCATGCTCACCAGGCGGAGGGCTTCCGCTGCCGCGGCTCGGCCGGGCGAAGGGTGGCGGGGTTCAGGAAGGAGCGAAGGCGGTTAACGGGGCTCGGACCTGGGCGGGCGGCCGGCGTCGACGTGGAAGTCGCCCAGGAGGATCGGCGTCGCCACCTTCACCATCAAGGTGAAGATCAGGGCGCCGACGGCGAGCACGCCCATGGCCAGGGTCAGCTCGTTGGCCGACGGGACGTACTCGTAGATCTCGCCCAGGGTGTCGGGCGTCATGCCGGGGATCACCAGGCCCATGCCCTTTTCGAGGTAGACCCCGAGGAAGATCATGATGCAGCCGAGGTTGAGCGTGACGACGTGGGTGCGGGTCTTCGGCAGCAGGAACAGCAGGAAGGCGCCGATCGAGCAGCCGACGGCGGTCCACATCCAGGGCACGATGGCCTTGTGCTCTCCGACGCCGGAGAACATGTACTCCATGTGGATCAGGTGGTGGGTGCCGGAGTAGTACTCCTTGAAGACCTCGGCGCCGAGCAGGAACAGGTTGAAGGCCATGAAGTAGGCCATCAGCTCGGCGATCTTCCAGATCGCCTCGTCGCGGATCTCGAACTTGGTGAACCGCCGCAGCAGCTGCATCAGGATCAGCAGCACCGCGGGGCCGGAGCAGAAGGCCGAGGCGATGAAGCGCGGCGCCAGGATCGCCGAGTTCCAGTAGGGGCGCGCGATCAGGCCGTTGTAGAGGAAGGCCGTGACGGTGTGGATCCCGACCGCCGCCGGGATCGACAGCCACACCAGCGGCATGAAGATGTTCTTGTTCGGCTCGCGGCGCTGGAACATCGTGAACAGCACGTAGGTGACGATCACGAAGTTGAGGATCAGGTAGCTGTTGAGGGCGAGCACGTCCCACCCCAGCATGCTCGACGGGACGTTCAGCGTGCCGATGCCCGGGATCAGGTGCCAGAAGCGCTCCGGGTGGCCGATGTCGACCATCACAAACAGCGAGCAGACCACGATCGACGAGACCGCCAGCAGCTCGCCGAAGACGACGATCTCCTTGATCGGCTTCCAGTGGTAGAGGTAGGCCGGGACCACCAGCATCACCGCCGCCGCCGCGACGCCCACCAGGAAGGTGAAGTTGCCGATGTAGAAGCCCCAGGAGACCTGGTCGCGCAGGCTGGTGGTGATCAGGCCCTCGGAGAGCTGGCGCGCGTAGGCCACCGCGCCGAAGCCGATCACGGTCAGCAGCAGCGCGAGCCAGGCCCAGTACCAGGCGTTGCCGCGCGTGACGAGGCGGACGCTGCCGGCGAAGAAGCTGGTGAAGGTGCGGACGGTGGTCTTCATGGCGCCCGCCTCAAGAGCCGTAGAAGTAGTAGAAGCGAGGCATCGTGTTCAGCTCGTTCTTGAGGATGTAGACCTCTTTGTGCTCGATGGCGTAGCGGACCTCGCTGCGCGGGTCGAGCAGGTTGCCGAACTTGCGCGCCCCCACCGGGCAGATCTCAACGCAGGCCGGGTACTCGCCGTTCCGGGTCCGCTGGATGCAGAAGGTGCACTTCTCCACCACCCCCTCCGGCCGCGG
>JACNJP010000451.1 GCA_014382465.1 Planctomycetota bacterium | reverse complement strand
GTAGCGGTTGGCGACGGTGGGGACCAGGTGCAGGTTGCGGTCGACCAGGGCGTTCTGGACCGCTCGGAGCTCGGCGAGCCGGAGGTGGAGCAGATCCCGGAGGCCGGCATCGAGATCCTGGTCGTCGCCCTTGACTCCAGCGTCCTTCAGGTCGGAGAGGACCTCGGAGTAGGGCGAGAGGTGCTCCTGAGCGATGGCGATGGCGGACTTGCGCGGATTCTCGTTCAGGAGGCGGAGCAAGACCCTGCGGAGCAGGGTGACGCACCTCGCCAGCAGGAATTCCTCCTCGCGGTTGGTGGGCCGGAGGCGGCGCAGGTCGGCCCAGTAGACGCTGAGGGGATCGCCGGGGATCTGGGCCCTCGGGCTCTCTCCACGCTCGAGGAAGGCGGGCGTCGAGGCTTCTGGGAGGAAGGCCGTGCTGCCGCCGACGAGGTGGTCCTCCAGGGGGCCGACGACGATCCGGAACCGCTCCTCACTCCGGAAGGCCCGACGGATGAACTCCCAGTCCAGGGAGCCGTCGCGGAGGAAGTGGGACGGGAAGGTGGAGGTGGCCGACATGCTGAAGGTGCTTGTTCGAGGTGGTGGCGTGAGCGGGAGGACAAGCGTGGGGATGCTGCCTTGAACAACGAATCCCGTGCCAAGGTCAAGAAAATCGAGAATTCTGCCCTTGATTCTCCCAAGTGATAGTTCAGGAAGTAGATGGAACACATCAGCGGGTGCTATATGTAGGATTCGCCCACGATTGGGGTGCGGGAATTCCCGGACGACCTGCGGAATATTCCCCGGTAACCCTTCGGGCATGGATTCGTCTGCAATCGCAACGGAGGAACCCATGCTCGAGACCATGCTACTGATTGTGTGCCAGGAGCCCTTGGCGGCCCTGGCTTCGACCACATCTGATTCCCGCCTGGCGCAGGATCCGATCATCCACGACGAGGCCTGGATCCGCAGGTCGGAAGGTCCGCCCGGAGCCAAGGCCTATCTCACCCGACACGCACAGATGGCGCTCGCCGGCGACCTCGACGGCGACGGGTTGTTCGACGCCCTCGGCGGCGTCGACGCGCTCTGCACCTGGCCCTCGGTGAGTTCGGCTTCTCCCGGCCCCATGGACTTCTGCTTCTCGATGGTGTCCGACGTCGGTCCGTTCGCCGACGGCGATCTGCTGCGCTTCGACCTCGCCCAGGGACTTGTCGCGGTCATCACCGAAGCAGACTTCGTCGCCGCGCTCCAGCCCGCCAGCGGCTCCTTCGACCTGGACGCCGCCACCTACCGCGACAGCCAGGACCAGCTCTGGTTCTCGGTCGGCTCCAACCTCTCCGGCACCGTGCTGGGAGACGTGCAAGACGGCGATGTCCTGGTCTGGGACCGGCTGAACGGCGTCATGAGCCGAGCCTTCACCGAGGCCGAGGTCCAGGCGCTGACCGACCAGGCCACCGGCGGGGGAACGGCGATCGGTGACGTGCTCGCGCTCAGCTTCCTGCCAGGCACGATGGACCTGGGTTACGTGGTCCAGGCGCCCTCGAGCCTCGACGGCGGCGTCCTGGTGCTGGACGCCTCCGGGGTCGCGCCTCCCCGGATCTTGGCGGGCTGGGAGGAGGTCGACTGGGACTTCCAGCAGGCGACCGAGATCGACGCGCTGGCCTTCGTCGGCCAGGGCCTGGTGCAGCCTCCGGTCCTGGACCTGGACCTGCCTTTCTTCACGCCGGGAGACGTGGCCCGGTTCAAGCTGCGCCACGCGATTCCGGGCAGCGTCGCCCAGGGCTTCCGCGGGCGGTGGACCGCCTTCGATTCGCGTCCGGGGGTCGGGATCGGTTTCCTCTACCTCGACCCGAACGATCCGATCCTGATCGCGCAGGTCACGCACGGCAACACCCATCCACAGATCGTGGACCCTTCGGGCAGCGCCAGCTACGACTGGACCATCCCCGTCCTGCCTCCCGGCTTGCCCTTCGTGGACCTCTACTTCCAGGCCCTGGACGACAGCGGCGGCGGCTGGTCGGCGCCGATCGTGCTGCGAATCCAGTAGCCGACAGCGGTTATCCTGGGCGGGCTTCCGGGGCGACCCCGGGAGCCCGGTTTTTCCCCCATGCTGCTCAGCGCCCTCCTGCTCGTGGTCCTGCCTGCCTGGTCCCAGGAACCGGACGCCGCCGTGCAGCGCGATCTGGATTCCCGGGACCCTTTCGCCCGCCGAGCGGCCGCCCTGCAGGTCGCCGACCTCGGACTGTCCGGCGAGGCCTGGCTGGTCAAGGAAACGACCCGGGGGAGCTCCAAGCGGCGCCGCGCTCTGCTGCTCGCCGCCGCACTCCTGGGCACCCCCGACTCGTTGCAGGCGCTGGCCGACGCCGCTCGTCCTGGCATCCGGGCGGACGAGGTCAGGGCCTTCGCCCTCCTCCTCTACGGTGTCTACCACCCCCAGGCACCGGAAGCCGCGGCGGACCTGTTCCAGCGGCTGCGCTCACCCTTCGAGCGCAGTTGCCTCCTGTCCGGCCTTCTGGCCCAGGCGCAGCGGGTCGAGTCGCTGCGAGACCTGGCCGAGGCAGGCCGGAAGAGCGAGCCGTCGCTCCTGGCCCTCGCCCTGGTCGCCGACGCGCTGGCCGGCCGCCGCCTCCCTGCCGAGGTCCGCAGCGATCACGAGTGGTCGGCGCTGCTCCTCTCCTCGGTGCTGCCGGCCGGGCCCGAGTTGCCTGCCGCCAAGATCGTGGAGCGCCGCGACCGGTTGCTGCTCACGTGGAGCCTGGCCGCCAGGCGGCAGCCGGTCTGGGCCCGATCGGACCTCCAGCGGGAGATCCTCTCCGGGAGTGGCGGCGGTGTGGGCTTGGCCTTGCTTCAGTCCGATCCCGACCAGGCGGCCGAGGATTTCTCCCTCCTTGACGCCAGAGTCTCCGACCCCGCGGTCAAGGGCTGGCTCTGGGGTGCGGCGGGGGATCGCGGCCTCGGATTGCCGGCATCCGCCGACGGGCAGCTCCCCCGGTGGGAGGTGGCCGGCCTGGTCCGGCTGGCCCTCAGGGATCCCGCCGCCGCCGCCGCTGCTGCGGCGGCGCGGCGCGAGCGGGCCCGAGGCCTGTTCCAGGTCGGTCGTCCTTTGGAGGAGACCTGGCCTGCTGCCCTGGTCCTCGCCCTGGCTCCCGAGAAGGAAGACGTCGATCGCCTGCGCCAGCGCGTGTCGGAGGCCAGCGGCCGCGACGCCCAGATGCTCCACACCGTCTGGCAACTCGCCCGCGGCAGTACTTCGTCCGAGCAGGCCCGGAGAATGCAGCTTCGCGACTGGAGCCGGAGACTCGGCGCCAGCTATCTCGGCTACCTCGACCAGGAGGGTCCGCGTTGGGTCGCCTACCTCTTGGTGAGCGGCACTCGGGCCTCCGAGGAGAGCTTCGCCCTGGCCACCGAGCTGAGCGGCCTGGCCGGGGAGCGGGACCACTCTCGGGACAACGAACTCTATGCCGACCTGCTGGAGTACCTGTTGTCCGGCCTCTACCGGTGGGATCTTCCCTGACCGGATCGGCATCTCTCCAGTACGAGACCCAAAAACTTAGAAACCCACCCTTTCCGATCTCCAGCTTCCTATTCTTGTCCTGAAATCATTGGGGGACTCCCTCAAGGTCAACGCAAGAGAAAACTCAGCGGAATCTGTGCGATTTCATCTCAAGTCGTGTAATCTCCATGGGAACCCCAGGATCGTGAGGGAGAATCCCCTCTCCCCTCAGCCTGCATCCTGATCCATCACCTCTCAACCCTGGAACCCATGACGACTTCTCGCTTCGTCCTCGCAGCGGTCGCGGCTTCGGCTCTCGCCGGTAGCGCCTTCGCTCAGAGCACTTTCCTCACCGAAGACTTCAATGGTGGCGTGATGCCCCCGGCTGGTTGGACCGAAGGCAACAACGGTGTCACCCTTGGCTGGGAGATCGAAGCCGCTGGTCTCGGTGTCCTCCTCGGGAGTGACCACGCCTTCCACGACGACTTCACCGGCGCCAACGACAACTACCTGATGTCGCCGGCCATGGACTTCACCGGCGCCGCCGCGGTCTACGCCTACTGCGACCAGGGCGTCACCTACGCCTCCTGGCGCGACCACCACTACGTCGACATCTCGCTCGACGGCGGTCTGACCTTCATCAACGTCGCCGACGACCTCGCCGCCGACGGCTACTCGGTCCTGAACGTCGACCTCGGCGCCTACGCCGGCACCAACGGCGTGAACGTCTCCTACCACTACACCGGCGACTTCGCCTCCGAGTGGGAATTGGACAACCTGGTCGTCGACGACATCGGTCCGCCCCCGCCGCCCCCGGCGTGGCCGAACCTGCCGAGCGCCTTCATGCCGGCCGGCGGCTACGCTGACGACTTCGAGTCGTACGGCGGCGTGGTCCCGGCGCACTTCGGCGTCAACGAGCTCGCGGCCGCCACCGGCCTGCCGGACCCGGAAGCCTACTGCGACATCGCCGGCAGCTCCGGCCTCGGCGCCTACAGCGGCACCGCGTGCCTCGAGATGGGCCTCGACCCCCTGTCCAACAACTACCACGACGTCCGCAACGGCCTGATCATCGGCCTGAACGGCGCCGGCGCCTACGGTCTGAACCTGGACTTCCAGGCGATCGACCACGGCGAAGAAACCGACATCTGGGACGGCGTCTGGGTCTCCGATGACGGCCTCACCTGGCACCAAGCCTACGGCCCGTGGACCTCGCTGCTCTCCTCCTGGCAGGCCGTCACCGCGGTCAACCTGGACGGCGCGGGAGCCAACACCAACGGCGACTTCTACCTGCTGTTCGCCCAAGACGACAACTTCCCGTACGGCTACCTGGATGGCCTCGGCGCCGATGACCTCATGGTCACCGACCCGGGTCCGCCGGCTCCGACCCTCGCGGTCACGGGTCTGGTCGCTGGTGGCTCCGCCTCCATCGACGTGACCTACTGCACCCCGGGCGGGAAGGTCCGCGTCGGTTACTCGCTGGTGGGCGGTGGTCCGACCTCCACTCCTTTCGGCGACCTGCTGCTGAGCCCGCCCTACAAGGAGCTGCCGTTCATGACGGCTGATCCGGCCGGTTCTGCTTCCACTTCGGCCACCGTCCCCGCCGGCACCACCGGCGTCGCGGTGTGGGTCCACGCCATCGACATGGCGAGCACCACCTTCACCAACGGCCTCGCCGAGGTGATTGGCTGATCCACCAGGTCCGGTCCTCCGGACTTGCTGCGAGCCCTTCCTCCTGGAAGGGCTCGCTCTTTTATTGGCCCGAGGTCGGCGGGAGCAGCCGCGCTAATTCCGGACGCAGGCCCACCGCCAACCGGTGCGGCAGCAGCGGCGCAGCTCCCGGGTCCCTTCCGAGGAAGGCGGCCACGGTGCCGCAACCGGGATCCCTGAGCTCGCCGACCACTGCCAGCCCCAGCAAGGGCTCACGCTGGGTCTGCTCAGAGCCCCCGGAACGGACCCGGGACTCCTCGAACCAGGCCTCGGCCCGGTCGAGTTCACCCGCCGCCACCGCGAACCACCCGGAGTAGTCGAAACAACGCCGGTCCTCTGGCCAGCGGCTCCGGGCCGCCTCCAGGATGGCGGCGGTCCCGGCTAGCGGGGCCGAGGCCTGGAGGCGCCGCTGGAGGTCGGCGGCGACGCGCGGGGAATCGGGCCAGAGCCGAGGCGGGGGGGCGAGCCAGGGCCCCACGGGCTGGCGCCGGCCGGATCCCGGCGCCTCCCGGCGCCCGCGGCAAACGCGCGCGGCGGGCGCGCTGGGCGGGAGGCGGGCCCTGGGG
>JACNJP010000448.1 GCA_014382465.1 Planctomycetota bacterium | reverse complement strand
CCTCGGTCCGCGGGTTTCGCGCCTACCCGGGGGTCTGGGCCAGCGGAGACTCGGCGGCGAAACCGGGGGGGGGACCCTGGGTCGGAGGCTGGGGGACAGCCGGCGGACCAAACCTACGATTCCCTCGCCGCATCGGCTGAAGCCGCCAATAGGTCAGGGAGCGCCACAGCCACTCCGCCGGTCCGAAGCGGAACACCGCCAGCCACAACGGGCAGGCCACCAGCTGCACCGCCAGGATAATCCCCACGAGCTTCATCTGGTCGAAGTAGCGCACCTCGTACCAGCGGCCGTAGGCCCAGCCCTCGAAGATCAGGAGGCAGACCACGGTATGCGTCAGGTAGTTCGTGAGCGCCATGCGTCCGACCGCTCGCAAAGGGTAAAGCAGCAGCCGCAGCGCACCGGAGCGGTTCAGCCAGAGCAGCAGGCTGGCCCAGCCGAAGCACACCAGCAGGGTGCCGAAGTTGCGCACCGCGCCGGCGAGCATCAGGTAGCGCAGGAAGGACTCGGGCGGCGGTCCATCACCGGGCTGCCACAGCGCCGCCCGCCGGCCGAGCGGCTCCAGGGCGTGCGGCCACAGGCCGAGGGCGAAGAAGGCCAGCCCGAAGGCCATCGCGGCGAATCCGACGCTCAGGTAGGTGCTGGCGCGCAGCTTGCCGCTGAGGAAGCCGAGGCCCATCAAGCCCATGCCGACGAGCATCAAGCCGCCGTTCCAGAACAGGCCGTTGAGCAAGAAGCCGGCGCCCTGCCACCAGAGGACCAGCGTCGACCGCCACCGGACCTGGCCCCACCAGGAGCCGTGGTGCATCTCGGCCTCGGTCTCGCTCTCGAAGTGTTCCCGGAAGGCCTTCCGATGCCCCTGCTGGAGTTCCTCCCGCCAAGCCAGGAGGCCGGTCGCGGCCGGCGCTTCCGGCGCGGCCTCCTGCGGCGCGGCCTCCTGCGGCGCGGTCTCGGCGACGCTCGGGGGAGGTTCCGTGCCGCCCGGCTCCTCGGCCGGGTTCGAAACCGAATCGTCCGGCGCGATCCCGACCACCGGTTCCTCCGTTCCTGCCTCCGCCGTGGAAACGGCTTCCGTGGTTTCCGCCGGCTCGACCGCTGCCTTCGTGGCGCCTTCATCGGGCGCCTCCGCGACCTGCTCGACCGGGGTACTCTCTGCCAGCATCTGGGTGAGCGGGGCTTCTCCGAGGGCGAGGAACACCGAACTCAAACCCAGCACCACCAGCAGCGACGGCGGCAGCCGTCGGAACCACACCACCACCATTCCGCAGAGCGCATACAGCGTCAGGATGTCGCCGAACCACAGCAGCACGGCGTGGAACAGGCCGATCGCCAGCAGCCAGAACATGCGCCGGTAGTGCAGGAAGACGCCTCGGTCCTTCATCAGCCAGATGCCGGCGCCGAACAGCGTCGAGAACAGAGCCATCATCTTGTCCTCGAACAGCAGGCTGGAGCCGAACCAGCTCCAGAAGTCGGCACTCGCGAAATCGCCGCCCGGCAGGTTCGGATTGCCGAGCGCCCTCCCCGCCATCGGCATGGCGAAGTAGCGCATGTTGATCACGAGGATCCCGCAGAGGGCGAAGCCGCGCAGCAGGTCCAGGCTGCCGAGGCGCTGATTCGGTGCGGTGGGGGAGAGAGAGTGCTGGGAGGAGGTCACGGCAGGCTTTCCTTGCTCCGCATACGGTGGCGCGGCAAGCTCGTCAGAGCAAGGCTGCCCCGCCCGCCCGCCCGGCGGAACCCCGCTGGAGGACCTGGGTTGAGGTCCGCCGAGCCCCCCTGAGCGCCTTCTCCCTCGCCCCCGTCCTGCTGCTCCAACTCACCGGCGGCGCCGCCGATCGTCAGCCCTTCGACGGCTACACCCTGTTCACGCCGCTCCACTCGACCAGCACCTACCTGATCGACATGCAGGGCGCGGTGGTCCACGAGTGGAAGAGCGCCTGGAACCCGGGCAACTCGGTCTACCTGCTCGACGACGGCTCGATCCTCCGCTGCGCCCGCGACGGCGCCAACCCGACCTTCCGCGGCGGCGGCGAGGGCGGCCGCGTCCAGCGGATCGCCTGGGACGGCGAGCTGCTGTGGGACTTCCCCTGGTCCGACGAGGGCCGCCTCCAGCACCACGACGTCGCCCCGATGCCGAACGGCCACGTGCTGCTGATCTCCTGGGAGCGCAAGACCGAGGCCGAGGCCCTGGCGGCCGGCCGGGATCCGGCCCTCCTCGGTGGCGGTGAGCTGTGGCCAGACTACCTGGTCGAGATCGAGCCGAAGGGAGCTACCGGCGGCACTGTGGTGTGGGAATGGCACGCCTGGGACCACCTGATCCAGGACCGCGACCCGGCCAAGGCGGGTTTCGGGGTGGTCGCCGATCATCCGGAGCGCATCGACGTCAACGGCGAGCAGGTCCGCGAGGTCCTCGACGACGCCGCCATCGCCGACCTGGCCGAGCTCGGCTACATCGGCGGCGACGACGATGAGGATCCACCGCCGCAGGAACGCGCCGGCTTCCGCGGCGCCGACTGGCTGCACACGAACTCCATCGACTACCACCCGGGCCTCGACCAGATCCTGCTGAGCGTGCGCAGCTTCAACGAGATCTGGATCATCGACCACGCCACGACCACCGCCCAGGCGGCCGGCCGGCGCGGCGACCTGCTCTACCGCTGGGGCAACCCGCAGACCTGGATGGCCGGGACCGAGGACGACCGCCGCCTGTTCGTGCAGCACGACGCCCAGTGGATCGACCAGGCACCCGGCCACGTCCTGGTCTTCAACAACGGGGGTGGGCGACCGAGCGGCAATTGGTCCTCGGTGGACGAGATCGTCCTGCCGCTGGACGAGGCCGGCCGCTACGACCGCGGCGACCGACCTTTCCTGCCGCGCCAAGCCGTGTGGACCTATCGAGCCGAGGAGCCGGGCAGCTTCTTTGCCAGCCACATCTCCGGTGCCCAGCGGCTGCCCAACGGCAACACCCTGGTCTGCTCCGGGGGTGAAGGCCGCTTCTTCGAGGTCGCCCTCGACGGCCAGGTGGTCTGGGCGTACCGCAACGTCTACGGCGAGGAGGAGGCCAGCCGGGTTCGTGGCCCGGGCGGGCCGGGTCGCCCTCTGCGCGGACGTCCGCCCGGACCTCCGCCCGGCCGGCGCGGCGGCGGCAAGGCGGTCTTCCGCGCGACCAGGATCCCTCCGGAGCACCCCGGGCTGGCGGCGCTGGCCGGCGCCGGATCCCGAGAAGCGGGCTAGACTCGGAGCCCGGACCCGGAACCAGACCGCCTGAGCGGGGGTTCTCGTCCTTTCGCGGCCTTCGCCGCCCCCGGCCCACCTTCCGGCCGACCCCTGCATCCCACCGAGAGAACCGATGAGCAGCATCCTTGCGATCCTTGTGCTTGGACTGAATGTCCAAGGAGATCCAGTCCAGGAACTGACCGATATCGTCGCCAAGACCCAGAAGGTCCAGAGCTACGGTTTCGAGGTCCTGACCACCAGCGAGGGCGGTTTCGGCCGCCGCGGCGGCGACGCCGCCCCGCCTGCTCCGCTCACCGGGAGCTGGCAGAAGGGCAAGCCGGTGCGGCTCGCGAGCGGCGATTCGCTCGCCTTCCGCGACGGCCAGCGGGCCGTCTACCGGGACGCCGAGGGCGGGTGGAAGCCGCTCGACCGGCGGGCCATGATGCGCGGCGGCCGCGGCGGCGGCGGTGGCGCTGAGCGCGGCGCCGACGGCCAGGCCCCCCCGCCGGATCCCGAGCGGCTCGCCATGGCGGGCAGGATGGAGCTGCTGCGCGCGCCGCTGCCCCACACTCTGCTGTCCGCCCTCGGCGGCGGCGTGGAGGAGGTCACCCGGGAGGACGGCGAAGGAATCCGCACCTACCGTGGCAAGCTCACCAAGGACGCGGCGAGCAAGCTTTCCGGCACCAATTTCGGCGGCCGAGGCGGCGGCGGCTTCCAAGGACCGGAGCTCGAGCATTCGGGTAGCTTCTCCGTGGTCGTCACCGACAAGGGCGTGGTCCAGGAGTTCGAGATCCAGACCCACAGCAGCGGCAGCTTCCGCGAGCGCGAGATCGAGATGTCCCGCAAGTCGTCCGTCAAGGTCAGCGGCGTCAACGCGACCGAGGTGGAGGTTCCGGAAGCGGTCACCGTGGCGCTGGCCGCGCGCGTCGAGGAGGCCACCGACGAGATCTTCTGATCCGACCTGACCGAGGAGCGGGGAGGACTCGGATCCTCCCCGCTCCTTGCTTGTCCCCGCTTCGGTTCCGCTTCCGATGTCCGTCCTCCGCCCGCCCGGCTCCCGCAAGAGCATCGCGTCGCTCTTCCTGCTGCCTGACTGCGACATGGGCTGCGCCTTCTGCGCCAGCGAGGCCGTCTTCGACGTCGCCAGCTTCGCCCAGGCGGAGGAGCTGCTCGGCGGGCTGCGATCAGCCGGCTTCGACAACCTCGTCCTCGGCGGCGGAGAGCCGTTCTTGTGGCCGCACGACCTCGAGCGGCTGGGCCGGCGCGCGCGCGAGCTCGGCTTCCTGGTCCAGGTCGGCAGCAACGGCCTGTCGCCGCCACCGGGCTTCGCCTCCCTCGACTGGGTGGACCGCTACCTGCTGCCGCTCGAGGCCGCTGACCCGGCCCTCCACGACCAGCTCCGCTCCGCCCCCGGCGGCCATCACCGGACCGTGATGGCGCGCTTGGACCAGCTCGTCGCCAGCGGCAAGGAGCTGACCGTTGGCACCGTGGTCACGCGGCGGAACCTGCCCGAGCTGGCGGCGATCGCTGCGCTGCTCCAGGCGCGCCGCGCCGCCGGCCTCAACCTGCACGCTTGGCACCTCTACCGCTTCCTGCCGGTCGGCCGGGGCGGAGCGGCGCACGGCGCCCGGCTGGCGGTGGACCTCGGGCTCTACCGCCGGGCGGTCGAGGAGCTCCGCGCCGTGGACCTGGGCTTCCCGGTCTTCCGCCGCGACGACATGCTGCGTTCGAGCACGGTGGAGTTCTTCTGGTTCCAGGACGGCCAGCTCAGGGTTGGTTCCGGGGCGGCGCCGGGCGGCGCCTGATCACTCCCTGCCGTCCGGGTGGCAGGTGTAGCAGCCCAGGGAGCTCCAGACGTAGCCGGAGACCTCCTTGTGCTCGTCGTCCATCTTCGACTTCCGGTGCTCGTGGCAGTGCGTGCAGGAGAAGTCGGCGTAGTTGCCGGGGTTCAGGTGGCAGTCGCCGCAGTCGAAGTTCCTGTGCTTGCCGCTGGTGATCGGGAAGTCGTGGTCGAAGGTTGCGCCGCGCCAGCGGTTGGTGTTGTGGCAGACCTCGCAGGTGGTCGGGAACCCAGCTGCCTGGTGGTTGGGGTCGTTGGTGGCCAGGTACTCGTCCAGGTGGCAGCCGACGCAGGAGCCGCTGACCACCGAGTGGTTCATGTCGGCGGGCTTCCAGCCCCGGGTGTCGTGGCACGAGCGGCAAGTGGTCGGCAGGTTGAGCGCCAGGTGGTCGGGGTCGCTGGCGGCGGTGAATTCGGCCGAGTGGCAGGCGAAGCAGCTGGGGTCGGTGCCGGCGTAGGTGCCTCCGGCGTGGCAGGCCTTGCAGCTCTGGGAAGCGTGGGCGCCGGTCAGCGGCCACCAGCCGTGGTTGAAGGCCGCGCCGCCCCAGGAGGTCGGGATGGGGCAGCGGTCGCAGCCGTCGGTCCAGCCCTGGGCCAGGTGGTCCGGGGTCCGGGCGCGGGCCAGGGCCTCGCGGTGACAGGTCAGGCACTCGGTGTCGGTCGGGACGAACAGGCCGGGCACCGCCGCCGGACGGCAC
>JACNJP010000461.1 GCA_014382465.1 Planctomycetota bacterium | reverse complement strand
GGCATCGCCCTGATCGACCGCGGGAGGGGGGGGCTGGCCCGGCCGGGGGTGGCCGTCGGCCTGCACAAGCCCCTCTCCCCGGAGATCCGCTTGCAGGCCGGCCAGCTCCTGATCGGCGCCGGCGCCACGCTGGCGGAGCTCGGCCGCAGCGAGCTGGTCCGGTCGCAGCTGGCCTGCCTCGCCGCCGGCGCCGGCGAGGCCGCCACGCCTGCGGTCCGCGAGGCCGCCACCCTCGGCGGCAACCTGCTGCAGCGGCCGCGCTGCTGGTACTTCCGCAGCCGCCACTACTCGTGCTTGAAGAAGGGCGGGGCGCTGTGCTGGGCCCAGGAGGGCCGGCACGAGAACCACGCCCTGTTCGACAACGGCCACTGCGCCGTGGTGCACCCGTCGAACGCGGCGCCGGCGCTGATCGCCTCCGACGCCCGCGTGCGGCTGACCGGACCGGGCGGCGACCGGGAGCTGCCGCTGGCCCGGCTCTACGCCCCGGCCTCGGCCGACCCTGAGGTGGAGTTCACCCTCAAACCGGATGAGGTCCTGACCTGGATCGTGGTGCCGGCGAACAAGCTCGGCCCGCGCAGCGCCCACTACGAGGTGCGGCACAAGCAGAGCTTCGACTGGCCGTTGGCGATGGCGGCGGCCAACTTCAACGGCCCGCCCCGGCTGGTGCTCGGCGCGGTGGCCTCGGTGCCGATGCAGATCCCGGCGAGCGTGATCGACGGCAAGAGCGGGCCGGAGCTGCGCGCGGCCATCGCGACCCTGGCCGCGAAGGTGGTGTCCGAGGCCACCCCGCTCGAGCGCAACGCCTGGCGCCTGCCGCTGCTCCAGGCGGCGATCCAGCGGGCCATGCTGCTCGCCAGCGGCGTCTCCGAGGACCAGTGGTAGAGGACCCGAGGATGGAACAGAACCGCGAGATCCCCTTCGGCACCCCCGAGCGCCGCTACGTCCCCGCCTGCGCCCTGCTCCGAGCCAAGAGCATGTACTACCACGGCCAGGACCAGGCCCAGGCGCCCGGGGTGGTGGTCGACAGCGACGTCAACGGCTACTGGTGCGCCCAGACCCAGGACGCGATCGGTCCCGATCAGCGGGGCTGCGCGCCGGCGAGCTGCCAGGCGGGACGGGGGTGCTTCCGGCCGGCGGTCGACGTCTGATCGCCGGGTAGGCCTCCCCGGAACGAGAGGACGGACTGGGGCAGGCCCGCGGTTACTCCTCTCCTCGATCCGGCGAGAACTGCCCCGTCTCGAGGAAGCTCTCCACCGCCGCGATCACCTCCGGCGCGCGCATCAGCCAGGTGTGGAGGCGCTCCACCACCAGGAAGTCCTTCGCGCCATCCAGCCGCGTCTCCTCGACCGTGACGACGCCGTCGTCGTCGCCCTCGAGCAGCGGGTTCCAGCCCTTGCCGTCGCCCTTGCCGCCGGCGATGATCGCGAATTCGCAGGGGGGCGTTGGGAAGAGCTGCTGGTCGCGCAGGGCCAGCTCCTTGCCCACCGGCCCGGCCAGCCACTCGAAGGGCAGGAAGTCCTTCATCGAGTCGGCGATCGCCGAGCCCTGGCTGGGCGGCGCCAGCATCACCAGCCGGCCGACGCGGATCCGTTCGCGCCAGGGGTCGCCGCCGCGGGCGAGCAGCGCCCGCACCACCAGGCCGCCGAGGCTGTGGGTGACGAAGTGGACCTCCTCGGCGCCCTCGGCGCGGTCGAGGATGTCCGCGAGCTGGGCGGCGTGCTCGGCCAGGGAGCGGCGGGTGCTCGGGTAGGTGATCCGCGCCACGTCCCAGCCGGCGGCGTCCAGGGCCTCCTCCATCTTGCTCCACGGCGAGGTGCCTCGGCCGAGGCCGTGCAGCAGGACCACCAGCCGCGGCCTGGGCTGGGCGATCAGGCCCTCGACGCGCACCTGCTCGAGGGCCACGCGGCACTCTTCCCAGCTCCCCCAGGCGTGGCGCAGGCTGCGCGGCGACAGGAGGCGGAAGTGGCCGGTGTAGACGTGCTCCTGGATGCGCCAGCCGCCGAGCCACATGCGGTCGGCCCACAGCTGCAGGCCACCGAGGGTCGCCAGCTTGACGTTGGGGCGGCCGTGGCCGAAGCGCTCCTCGAGGGTCGCCGCGAGCGCCGTCTCGCAGGCCTTCAGGTCGCCCTCCGTGAGCACTTCCGCCGCCCCGCCGCTCTCATCGGCGACCCGTACCAGCCGGTAGAGCCCGGCGCCTGCCTCGTGCTGGATGGCGAGGCCGAGGACCGGAGGGCGGAGCGGGACGAAGGCGAGATCGGCCATGTCGGGGATCGCCGCGGGCGGCGGCGCGGTGCAGAAGGACAGCAGGCCGGCGCCGATCACGGCGACCAGGAGCAGGCTGCGCTTCATCCTTCGAGAGAGCATCGCACGGGTTGTTGGGAAAGGGGCCGCGCCCATGATCGCGCCGGCGCCGGCGCAGCCAGCTCAGGCGTCCTCCGGTTCGTCGAGCAGCCACTCGTAGACCGGCTGGACCTGGAGTCCCTGGGGCTCCGGTCGCGGCATCGCTCCGCGCTCGAGGACCAACAAGCGGCACCGCGCCCGGGGATGGCTGTGCGAGGCGAGGGCCAGCGCCCTTAGCTCCCGTTCGCAGGTAGCTGGATCGGACGGGTCCGAGCACACTTGAAGCAGCTCCTCGCCGCCGGCGGGAAAACGGGCCCGGAAGTCCACCTCGAAGCCGTCCTCGTCCTTCCAATAGCCGATCTCGGCTCCGCGTCTTTCCAGCTCGTTCATCACCGCCGATTCGAGCAGATGGCCCAGATTCGAGCGGCCGCTGGCGTCGAAGGCGGAGATGAGACCCGGATCGGCGGGGTAGATCTTGCGGGGATTCGAGTTCCGCTTGCGCTCCGATTCCGTCGCCAGGGGCACGGCGGAGAGGAGGAAGGCATCGGTGAGATGCCCGAGCATGGCGTGGACGGCGTCCTTGGCCACGCCCAAACCTTGGGCCTTGAGGTCGAGGTGCAGGCGATGGACGCTGAAGCTACCAGCCGGGTTGCGGAGGCATTGCCGCACCAGCCAGCGCAAGGCCTCGACCTGGGAGATCTGGTACCGCTCGACCACGTCCCGGAAGAGGACCACATCCACGTAGCTCTGGAGGAGTTCGATCCGAGTGACGGCCGGGAGTCCCTGGGCCTCCGGAAAGCCGCCTTCGCGGAGGTATTCGCGGAACCGTCTCTCCACCAGGGACCGCTCGGGCGCGGTCCAGCGCCTCGGAGCACGTTCGGGCTCCTCGCCGCGGTGGCGCAGGAACTCGCGGAAGCTGAACGGACGGATGACGGTGGCCATCCCCCGACCGCGCAGCGAGGTGTGGATCTCCCGCGAGAGCAGACGGGCGGAGGATCCCGAGACGACGACCTCCACCCGCTCCGTGTCGAGGATCCGGCGGACGAAGCGATCCCAGCCCGGCACGAGCTGGATCTCGTCGAGGAACCAGGACACCGTCTCCCGACCGCGCAGCTCCGGCGCGGCGCGGTAGAACTCCTCGAGCATGGAGTCGAGCTGGTCCAGGCCGATGCCGGCGAGGCGGTCGTCGTCGAAGCTGAGGTAGAGGGCCCGTTCCGGCGCCACGGTCCGCCGACGGTCTTCTTGGAGCTGGCGCAGGAAGGTGGTCTTCCCAGCGCGCCGCATCCCGATCACCGAGTGCACCTTGCCAAGCACCGGGGGGAGCCTCGCGTCGCGAGGAGTGAAGGGCTTCACCTGGGTCCGCAGAAGGGCCTCGTTCAGCTTCTCCAGCAGGACCGGGTGGAGGGGCATGGGGATAGAATCGGCTCAATGTGGCCTTTTTTCAAGGCCTGAATTCGCGAAATCTGGGTCTGACCGAAGGACACCTTAGGGCATCCCGCGGCACGGTGGGCGCGCCCGTGGGTCGCCTGGCAGCAGATTCAGCTCCCGATGCCGTGGTCGGCGGCGTGCAGCAGGGCGTCGGTGAAGCGGTCTACCTCCTCCTTGAGCGTGTAGACGTGCGGGGACACCCGCACGCCCTGGAACTCGGCGTGGCCGATCGGCGTGCACAGGATCTTGTGCTCGGCCCACAGCCAGCCGTTGAGCGCGCCGGCCTCGATGCCCTCGACCTCGACGTTGCCGATGCCGCAGGACCAGCGCGGGTCGAGGCTGGTGTTCAGCCGCACCTTGGGGTGCTGCATCACGGTCTTGGCCCAGCGGTCCCGCAGCCAGCGCAGCCGCGCCTCCTTGCGCTCGTCGCCGATGAGCTGGTGGAAGGTCAGGGCCTCGCCGATCGCCAGGATGTTGGCCGCCGGGTGGGTGCCGATCTCCTCGAACTTGCGGATGTCCTGGCGCTGCTCCGCGGCCGCCGCCATCAGCGGCCAGACCTCCGGGATGCGCTCCTTGCGCACGTAGAGCAGCCCGGTGCCGTGCGGCGCGCACAGCCACTTGTGCAGGCTGGTGGCGTAGAAGTCGCAGCCGAGGTCGGACAGCTTGAAGGCGAAGTGGGCGAAGCCGTGGGCGCCGTCGACCAGCAGCGGGATGCCGCGCGCGCGCGCCAGCGCCGCCACCCGCTTCACCGGCAGGATCTGGCCGGTCAGGTTGATGACGTGGCTCATCAGGATGACGCGCGTGCGCGGCGTGATCGCCGCGGCGAATCGCTTCACCACCTCCTCGTCGTCCTCGGCCGGCACCGGCACCTGGATCATGCTCAGCTTGATCCCCTCGCGCTGCTCCCGCTGCTTGAAGGTGTTGAGCATGCGCGGGTAGTCCTGCGTGGTCGTCAGCACCTCGTCGCCGGCCTTCAGGTCGAGCCCGAACTGGAGGATCTGCAGGCTCTCCGAGGCGTTGCGGGTGATCGCGATCTCCTCGGCGTCGACCCCCCAGTGGCGCGCCAGCCGCTGCCGCACGCCCTCCTTGCGCGGCTCGAGGATGCGCCACAGGTGGTGCGGCGGCAGCTCGTTGGAGAAGTCCAGGTGGCGCTTCATCGCCTCCTGGACCATGTCCGGCGAGGGGCTGACGCCGCCGTTGTTGAAGTTGATGACGCTGCGGTCGACCGTGTAGGCGCGCGCCACCCCGGCCCAGAAGTCCTCGTCGCCGGCGAGCTCGGCGGGGCGGCCGGTGGCGCCGGCCAGGTCCTCCAGCCAGCGCGGCGGGCGGCCGGGAGCGAAGGCGGCGAGCGGGACGGCGGAGGCGGCGATGGCGCCAGCGGCGGTGCCGAGGAAGTGGCGTCGGGTGGGAGGCATGGGCGTGAAAGGAGCTAGGGACTGGCCGACAAGGGAGGCGGCACATCGGATTCTAGGGGGAGTCCGGCTGCCGGGTAGAATCCCGCCCCTGCCGCCGCGCCGCCGCCGCCGCCGAATTCCAGGTCCGTGAACTTCCTGCTCCCGCTCAGCATCCTGGCCCTGGCGGCCGGGCCGCTCCTGTTCCACCTGACGCGGCGCTCGCGGCCGGCGACGGCGGCCCTGGACGGCTTCGTGCGGGTGGCGGTCGCCGGCCTGCTGCTGGTCCACGTGATGCCGGAGGCCTTCGGCGTCGCCGGCTGGAGCGCGGCGCAGGCCTTCCTCGGCGGCCTGCTGGCGCCGTTGGCGCTGCACCGGGCGCTGGAGGGCTCGCGCGGCACCGGGCTGGTGGCCGAGCTCGGCCTGGCGGTGACCGCCTTCGGCCTGCACGCCTTCCTCGACGGCGCGGCCCTGGTCCAGCACGACGAGACCGCCGGCTTCAGCAGCCAGATGCTGGCCGCGGCGGCGATCCTGCAACGGCCGCCGGCGGGCGTCGGGGTCTGGGGGCTGGGGAGGCCGCGCTTCGGCCGCCCGGCGGGCTGAGTCGGGCCGGCCTGGCCTCCGGTCGCCACCCGCGCC
>JACNJP010000295.1 GCA_014382465.1 Planctomycetota bacterium | reverse complement strand
GCGCCCACGACAAAAAGAAGCCGCCGCGCCCCCCCCGACACCGGCGCCACCGCGGCGGCGCGGGGCGCGAGCGCGGCGACCGCCCCACACACCCCGCCGGAGAGGAGGGGGGGGGCGCTCCGCATCCCCGGACCCTGCGGCGCCCCCCGCGGCTCCCCCCGCGCCCGCCGCTGGAAGCACACCTTCAGGCCGCCCCACAGCGAGCCGCTCTGCCGCGCCTCGCGCCACAGGTCGGCGTAGACGTGCAGGTTCAACCACAGCAGGTTGTGGCTGCGCACCGGCTTGGTGATGCCGTAGACCACCGCTTCGGTCTCGGGCTCGAAGCTGCCGTAGAGCCGGTCCCAGAGGATGAAGATGCCGGCGTGGTTGCGGTCGATGTAGCGCGGGTTGCTGCCGTGGTGCACCCGGTGGTGCGAGGGCGTGTTGAATACCCAGCCGAAAGGCCCAAGCTTGCCGACGAAAGGCGTGTGGATCCAGTACTGGTAGACCAGGTTGGCGGCCTGCTGCGCCAGCACCCAGCCCGGGTGGAAGCCGAGGAGGCACAGCGGCGTCCAGAAGATCCAGGCGTACCAGCCGGTGGTCCACGGCTGCCGCAAGGCCGTCGCCAGGGTGTAGTGCTCCGAGGAGTGGTGCGCGACGTGGGCCGCCCAGAAGGACGGCACCTCGTGGCTCAGGCGGTGGTACCAGTAGTAGGAGTGGTCCTCGAGCACCACCAGCAGCACCAGCGACCACCCGGTGAACGGGATCTCGAACAGGCGGTGGGCGTAACCGAAGGAGTAGGCGGCCCAGGTCAGGATCCCCCACCCCGCCGACACCACCAGGAAGCCGAGACCCAGGCCGACGCTGGTCAGCGCGTCCTTCGGCGCGTAGTGGCCGGTGCCCTTGCGGCGGTCCCACCAGATCTCCAGCGCCATCGTCAGCAGGAAGCCGGGGATGGCGTAGAACAGGATCTGGGCGTGGAGCGGCATGGGGTGGCGGCCGGGCGGCGGCCTCGCTGGTGCGCCGCCGCCGGTAGCCTACAGCCGGTCCACCGTGACCCCCTGCTTCTGGCACAGCTCGTAGAGCGCCGGGTGGAGCGGAAGGAGCGCGCGGGCCGGCCGGGCCTTGATGAGGATCTGGCGGCGCCAGCGGCCCTTGAGCTTCTCGACCGGGGGCGCCGCCGGACCGAGCAGCTGGGTCCCTGGGGCGGCCACCGCCAGCAGCAGGTCGCGGGCTTCCCGGGCCATCCTCTCGACCTTGGGGAGGTCGGCGGCCTCGAATTGGAGCCGCACGCCGCCGGCCGAAGGCGGGTAGCCGAACTCCTCGCGCTCGGCCAGCTCGCCTCGGGCGAAACCAGGGAAGTCGTGGCGCGCCGCCGCGCGGATCGCCGGGTGGTCGGGGATCCAGGTCTGCACCACCACCTTGCCGCCGCGGTCGCTGCGCCCGGCGCGCCCGCTGACCTGGCAGATCAGGTCAAAGCAGCGCTCGGCGGCGCGGAAGTCTGGGTGGTGCAGGGCGGTGTCGGCGTCGAGCACGCCGACCACCGTGACCTCGGGGAAGTCGAGGCCCTTGGCCACCATCTGCGTGCCGAGCAGCAGATCGAGCTCGCCGGCGCCGAAGGCCCCGAGCACCTCCTCGTAGGACTCGCGCCGCACCATGGTGTCGCGGTCCATGCGCGCCACCCGCGCCCGCGGGAACATGCGCTTCAGGGTGTCCTCGGCCCGCTCCGTCCCGACCCCGACCAGGTTCACCGGGCCGCCGCAGCCCTTGCAGCTCCGCGGCTCGGGCGCCTCCTGCATGCAGTAGTGGCACACCGCCTTCTTGCGCCAGCGGTGGTAGGTCAGGGCCACGTCGCAGGCCGGGCAGTGCACGCAGGCGCCGCAGCCGCGGCAGTGCCAGGCCGGCGCGAAGCCGCGGCGATTCAGGAACAGGATGCCGCGCTCGCCACGCGACAGGGCGCCCTCCAGCTCGCGCCGCAGCGGCTCCGAGATCACCAGCCAGTGCTCCTTGTCGGCCTTCTCGGAGCGCATGTCGACCACCTCGATCGAGGGCAGCTTGCCGCCGGCGACCCGCTCCGGCAGCTCGAGCAGGCGGACCCGGCCGTCGAGCGCCGCCGCCCAGGTCTCGAGCGAGGGCGTGGCGCTGCCGAGAACGCACACCGCGCCCTCGAGCTCGGCCCGCTCCTGGGCCACCTTGCGGGCGTGGTAACGCGGCGTCGACTCCTGCTTGAAGCTGGTCTCGTGCTCCTCGTCGACCACGATCAGGCCCAGCTCCGGGATCGGCGCGAACAAGGCCGAGCGCGCCCCCACCACCACCCGCAGCCGGCCCTCGCGCAGCGCCAGCCACTGGTCGTGGCGCTCGGCGTCGGTCAGCCCGCTGTGGAGCACCGCGACCTCGCCGGCGCGGGCGCGGAAGCGGGCCACGGTCTGCGGCGTCAGCGCGATCTCCGGCACCAGCACGATGGCGCCGCGGCCCTGCGCCAGGCAGCGCTCCAGCGCCTGCAGGTAGATCTCGGTCTTGCCCGAGCCGGTGATGCCGTGCAGCAGGAAGTCCTCGTGCACGCGGGCGTCGAGCGCGGCGCACACGGCGTCGACGCAGGTCTGCTGGGCGGGGGTGAGCGTGGGCGGCACGTCCGGGACCGCCGCGCCGTCGAAGGGGTCGAAGAACTCGCGGCGGCGGCCGAAGCGCACCACCCCCTTCTTCGCCAGCGTCTGCAGCGGCGACTTTGACAGGCCGGTGCGGTTGCAGAAGTCGCGCACCTCGACCGGACCGCCGGCCTGCTTCAGCCAGGCGATGGCGCGCTCCTGCTTGGGGAAGCGCTCGGCCAGCCGCTCGAGCTCGGCCTGGTCCGGCGCCGCCAGCAGCTCCACCGTCGGCACCGTGCGCCGCGGCCGGTCGCGGCGCAGCGCCGCCGGCAGCATCGCCGCCAGCGCCTGCCCCCAGGAGCAGAAGGTGTCGTCGGCGATCTGCCGCGCCAGCCGCAGCAGGCCGCCGGTCAGCATCGGCGCCGGGTCGAGCAGCCGCGCCAGCGGCCGCAGCCGACCCGGCGCGACGTCGGCCGGCGGGTGCGCGTCGACGCCCACGACCACGCCGACCAGCCGGCGCGCCCCGAAGGGCACCTGGACCCGGCACCCGGCCAACAGCCCGGCCATCTCGGGCGGGACCCGGTAGCTGAACTCCCGCCGCACCGGGGTGTCGAGCGCCACGCGGGCGAACGGGCCGGCGGTCGCCGGCGCCCGGCCAGGATCATCCCCGAAGAGGGTCGGCTGGCCAGGAGCGGGGACGGGCATGAACCGGCATTCTAGAGGTGCAGACGCGCCGGCCGCGGCGCGGATACGCCGAAGCGCGGGGTCCGCCGGAGCCTCAGCGCAGCCCGCGCGCCCCGAGGGTCAGCAGCGCCTTCCTGAGCCGGGCGTGGGCGTCGAACAGGGCCACGTAGTCCGACTCGCGCCGGCCGCCCTTGGCCCGGATCACCTCGACCAGGGCGCGGCGGTCGGCCGCCGGCCAGCGCCCCAGGCCGGGCAGCGCGGTCACCACCGGCGCCCAGCGCTCCCAGGCCATCCGCTCGCCGTCGGAGAAGCCCGCCAGCGACCGCAGGCCGAGCGCCCGGGCGGCTTCGCGTCCGCACACCCGCGTCGCGGCTTCGCGGTCGGAACCGAAGCGGCCGGCGACGGCGTCCATCACCACGCCGCCGGCCTCGGCCAGCGGCGCCAGGCCGATGACGTCGTCGCGCCGGCGCCCCATGTGGAGGTAGACGTTGTCCTCGACCAGCTCGCCGAGCACCGCCTCGCTGCTGCGGTGGCGCGGATGGCGGCGCATGCGCGCGAGCTCGGCCTCCATGCGCTTCAGCACCTCGGGCTCGCGGGCCCGGAAGCCGAGCTTCTGGTAGAACCACCAGGCCCCCGATTCGAGCCCCTCGCGGTTGCCGCCGCCGCCGAGCTGGTAGGGGTAGACCACGTAGCTGTCGGTGCCGAACAGGTGGTGCAGGGTCGAGATCACCCGCCCGTAGATGCGCCCGGCCTCGGCGCCGCGGTAGACGTCGAAGACGTTGTAGGCGACCTCGGCCGAGCCGAACAAGGCGCTGTTCAGGACGTAGCCGATCGGCACGCCGTTCTTGAGCGTGAGGAAGCCGTAGACGGCCTCGAACAGCAACCGGCGCTCCGGGATCAGGCCGATCGAGGCGAATTCCAGGCCGTCCTCATGGCGCAGCAGGCGGACGTCGCCGGGGTCGCCGTAGGCGAAGACGTCGAGGTCGCGGCTGCGCGTGACCATGGCTCCGCGCGCCAGGTCGATCAGGCGCTGGCCCTCGCGCCGCGACACCGCCCGCACCGACAGCGGCGGCCGCGCCACCTCGGCGGCCAGGTCAGGGCGGCCGCGGTCGAGCGCCCGGACCTGGTAGTGGATCTTGCGCCGTGGCTCCTTGGCGCGGGTGCGCGACGGCGTGTCCGGCCCGGGAGCGAGCCGCAGCCACAGGTCGAGCTGCTCGAAGAACCACTCGCGGGTCCGGGCGTCCAGCTCGAGCGCGTCGACGCGGCGGAGGAGAAACACCGCGTCGGTCTCCTCCGGCCCCTTGAGCCGGCCGACCAGCTCGCGCAGCTCGAGCGGCAGCTCGTCGAGGGCCGGCGTCTCGCACCACAGGGTCAGCAGCGGCAGCACCCGCTCGAGCCGCTCGGGGGCGGTGAGCTGCTCCCACTCGACGGTCAGGAACCCGCCCCAGCGCGAGGCCAGCCACCGCGCCAGCTCGTGGAAGAAGGAGTACACGATCGCCGTGCCGGCGATGCCGCTGTCCTCGAGCTCGGCGGCGAAGCGGCGCAGGTCGGGGCGCCGGTGGAAGTCTCGCAGCATCTCCTCCACCTGCTCCAGCACCGCCTGGTCGTCCGGGTAGGCGCGCAGGAACAGCAGTGCTTCGTGGAGCCGGGACACGCTGGCGGCGAGCGGCTGCCGGGTCCGGGCGAGCCGTCTGAGCAGGCGGAGCTTGGCGGCCGCGAGGCCCTCGCCATATTGGTCTTGGAGGTCTTCGAGGCTTCGCAGGCTGGATTTCAACGGCGGATCCCGAGCGCGAAGGCGTGAGCCCCGGCTCCCTGAGGCCGGCGCGCGAGCCGGGGGCGCGGAGCCCGAGCGAACGCCTCAGCGATGGTCATTCCAGGTCCCCGGCGCGCCTCCCGGGCATCGGATGGTACCAATGACTCGGCCGGAGCCAAAGCGGTCGAAGCCCGGCCTCCGCAGCCGATCCCGGCGGACGAGCGGGGCCTCTGCGCTGACACCGGAGCCCCGCTCACCTATCCTGGTCCGCCCTTGAGTCCTCCGGCGCGATCGACGACCCCGGCGCTGGAGCGGGAAGGACCGTGAGCAGCGTTGATCCGCCTCGCATGAAGAAAGCCGGCTCCGCCTTCATCAGCGCCCCTGGGTCGGGGGAGGCCTCGCCGTGGTAGGCCTGCGACGTCCGCTCCTGCTGGTGGCCGGACTCTTGGCCGTGGCGCTCGGCGCCCTCGGCATCTTCGTCCCGCTCCTGCCCACCACGCCCTTCCTCCTGCTGGCGGTGTGGTGCTTCGCGCGCAGCTCGGAGCGGCTCCACCGATGGCTGCGCGGCCAGAAGCACCTCGGCCCGATCTTGACCCATTGGGAGCTGCATCGCGCGGTCCGCCCGCGGGTGAAGTGGGTCGCCACGGCCATGATCCTGCTCCTGTTCAGCCACCAGCTCGCCTTCGGCACCTTCCACCCCTGGATCGAGTTGGCGGCCGGCGCTTGCCTGACCGGGGTCCTCGCCTTCCTCTGGACCCGGCCGAGCCGGCCGGCCGCGGCGCCCTAGCTGCCCGGCCGGATCCTTTAGTCTGCCGG